>JBIIZX010000217.1:0-6011 GCA_044346055.1 Burkholderiaceae bacterium
ATGCCGCAGTGGTTGGCGATGATGCATCCGGACGACCGAGAAGCGTCCTACCAGGCGCTGATCGGTTTGCTCAAACAGGGCGAGTCGATGCAACTCGATTACCGCACGATCAGGCAGGACGGCAGCGAGCGCTGGGTTGCCAATCGTGCTCGGGTCGAGCGAGGCCCGGACGGTCTTGCCACGCACGTAGTTGGCGTGACCTGGGACATCACCGAGCGCAAGCTTGCCGAGGCCGCATTGAACGCAAAGGAAGCGGCCGAGCGCGCCAGCCTCGCCAAGACAGAGTTCCTGTCGCGCATGAGCCATGAACTGCGCACGCCATTGAACGCCATCCTCGGCTTTACGCAGATCCTGGAGATCGATCGCTCGCAGCCGCTGACCGCCATGCAGCAGGACCGCGTCGATCACATCAAGCAGGCCGGCTGGCACCTGCTCGCGCTGATCAACGAGATCCTAGACCTGTCACGCATCGAGGCCGGTGCCACCTCGCTCAGCATGTCGGTGCTGCCGACGCGCGAGGTGGTCGACGAGGCGCTCAATCTCATCAAGACCGACGTGGCACGCCGCAAGCTGGAGCTGTCGCTGGTGCAGCAACTGGACGCGCCGCTATCGGTGTGGGCCGATCGCACGCGCCTGAAGCAGGTACTGCTCAACCTAATGTCCAACGCGGTGAAGTACAACCGCGAAGGCGGCAGCATCACGGTGGAACTGCGCGCCGATCCGCAGGGCGACGCGCTCATTGCCGTGCGCGACACCGGCCTGGGGCTGGCACCGACGCAACTGGCGCAGCTGTTCGAGCCATTCAACCGTCTGGGGCTGGAGGGTGCGCCGATCGAAGGCACCGGGATTGGCCTGACCATTGCCAAGAAACTCGTCGAGCAGATGGGCGGCAGCATCACGGTCAGCAGCGAGCCCGGCGTGGGCAGCGAGTTCAGCATCACGCTGCAGTCAGCCAGTGCCAATACCGGTGATGGCCCCGCGGCGATCGGCGCCAGCGATGCCAGCACGCACGCGCGCAGCGACGTCACCGGCAGCGTGCTGTGCATCGAAGACAATCCGGCCAACTTCGCCGTGGTCGAGGCCATTTTGCGCCTGCGGCCCAAGGTCACGCTGCTGAAGGCCGCCGATGGCGCCACCGGCCGCGTGCTGGCCGCGGTGTGCCAGCCCGATCTGATACTCGTGGACATGCGCCTGCCCGACACCGATGGGCTGGGCCTGTTCCGCGCCCTGCGCGCGCAGCCCGAGACTGTCCACATTCCCTGCGTGGCGCTGTCGGCCAACGCCCTGCCCTCAGACATTGCCGCGGCCCGCAACGCCGGCTTCAGTGAGTACCTGACCAAGCCGCTGAGCGCCGCCGACCTGCTGCGTTGCATCGACATAGTGCTGTCAGTGTCGCACTGACCGGCGGGACCGGCACACGAGGGCGTCGGGGCGCTGGACACTACAATCGATCGCTCAACCCCATCATTGCCTTCCGCTCCATCATTCGTGCCGACCGTAGCGCTCCGACCGGGAGCGCTCTGACCGCTCCGCCCCCCTCTGCTCCCATGCGAAACGATCAGATCGTCACGATCCGTCGTACCGACTATCTCGCGCCGGCCTTTCTCGTCGAACGCATCGATCTCGAGTTCGATCTCGACCCCGCGCGCACGGTCGTCACCGCCACGCTGCGCATCAGGCGCAATGCGAACGGTCCGGACGGCCCGCTCGTGCTCGACGGCGAGGACCTCGAACTGCTGGGGCTGGAGTGCAACGGGCACCCGCTTGCCACCACGGCCTATGAGCTGCATGCCGACCGGCTGGTGCTGCCGCCGCCGGCCGACGCCTTCACCCTGCGCGTGCGCAACACCATCAATCCGCAGGCCAACAGCGAGCTGATGGGCCTGTTTCTCTCGCACGGCAGTCTGTTCACGCAGTGCGAGGCCGAGGGCTTTCGCCGCATCACCTACTTTCCAGACCGGCCGGATGTGATGGCCGTGTACACCGTGACTCTGCGCGCAGAACCGCAGGCGTTTCCGGCCCTGCTGTCGAACGGCAATCTGGTCGCGCAGGGCGAGCTGCCCGATGGGCGACATTTTGCGCGCTGGGAAGATCCGTTTCCCAAGCCGAGCTATCTGTTTGCCCTGGTGGCCGGCAAGTTCGTGTGCCGCGAGGAGCACATGCTCACCCAGTCTGGCCGCGAGGTGTTGTTGCAGGTGTGGGTGGAGCCGGGTCAGCTCGACAAGACCGAGCACGCGATGAGCGCGCTCAAGCGCTCGATCCGCTGGGACGAGCAGCGCTATGGCCTGGAGCTCGACCTCGATCGCTTCATGATCGTTGCCTCCAATGATTTCAACATGGGGGCGATGGAGAACAAGGGTCTGAACATCTTCAACGCCAAGTACGTGCTGGCCAACCCCGCGGTGGCCACCGACACCGACTACGCCAACATCGAGTCGATCGTCGGGCACGAGTATTTTCATAACTGGAGCGGCAACCGGGTCACGTGCCGCGACTGGTTCCAGCTGAGCCTGAAGGAAGGGCTCACCGTATTCCGCGACCAGGAGTTCAGCGCCGACATGATCGCGCACGATGCCGGCTCGCCCGAGCAGGCCGCGTGGACTCGGTCGGTGCGGCGCATCGAGGACGTGCGCACGCTGCGTGCGTCGCAGTTCCCGGAAGACGCGGGACCAATGGCGCATCCGGTGCGCCCTGATTCGTACCAGGAGATCGGCAACTTCTACACGGCCACGGTGTACGAGAAGGGTGCCGAGGTCGTGCGCATGTTGCAGACGCTGCTCGGGCGCGAGGCCTTCGGGCGCGGCCTGGCGCTTTACTTCAAGCGGCACGACGGCCAGGCCGTGACCTGCGATGACTTCATCGCCGCAATGGCGGCGGCCACCGGTCGCGACTTGTCGCGCTTTGGCCGCTGGTACGCGCAGGCCGGCACGCCGCGCGTGGCCGTGGGCGTGCGCCACGACGCGGCCAGCCGCAGCTACGAGCTCACGCTGGCGCAGACCTGCCCTGCCACGCCGGGCCAGGGCGAAAAGGATCCGTTCCATGTGCCGGTGGCGATCGGCCTGGTGGGAGCCGATGGCCGCGACCTGCCGCTGCAACTCGATGGCGAAGTGCAGCCCAAGGGCACCACGCGCGTACTGGAGCTGACCGAGGCCAGTCAGACCTTTCGCTTTCTCAACGTGCCGGCCGAGCCCGTGCCTTCGCTGGCGCGCGATTTTTCGGCGCCGATCATCATCGACTACCGCTACTCCGATGAGGAACTCGCCTTTCTCGCCGCGCACGACAGCGATGCGTTCAATCGCTGGGAGGCCGGGCAGCGGCTGGCAGTCGGCCGTCTGATTGCCGCCACCGACGCGGTGGAGATGCAGCAGCCGATCGCCGTGGACGACACGCTGACCCAGGTGTTCCGCACCACGCTCGCCAATGCAGCGCTAGCGCCCAGCTTCAAGGAGCAGACGCTGCAACTGCCCGCCGAGGCTTTTGTCGCCGAGCAGCGCGTGATGGTGGACCCGGAGGCCATCCGCGCCGCGCGGCAAGGACTGCGAGCGCAGCTGGGCGCAGCACTTGAGAGTGAATGGCAGGCGGCCCACACCTCGAATGCTGTGCCAGCGCCCTACTCGCCTGAGCCGCGCGCGGCCGGCAAGCGCGCACTGCGCAACCTGGCGCTGTCTTACCTGGTAGATGCCGACGTGCCCGGTGCGCTCGAGCTCGCGCGCAAGCAGCTCGACGAAGCCGGCAACATGACCGACCGGCAGGCAGCGCTCGCTTGCATCGTCAACAGCAAGGCGACCTTCAAGGCCGACGTGCTGGTGCAGTTCGCGCGCGATTGGGCGGCGGAGCCGCTCTTGATGAACAAGTGGTTCCAGCTGCAGGCCACCGCCATCAGTCATCCGGGCGAACCGCCGGTCCTAACCCGCGTGCGCCTGCTGCTGAAGCACCGCAACTTCTCGCTCGCCAATCCCAACAACGTCTACGCACTGGTGCTCGGCTTCTGCTCCAACAACCTGGCCGAGTTCCATCGCACCGATGGCTCCGGCTACGCGTTCTGGGTCGAGCAGGTGCTGGCGCTCGACAAGCTCAACCCCACGGTCGCCGCACGCGTGGCCCGTACGCTCGACCGCTGGCGCAAGTTCACGCCGGACCGCAGCCGCAAGATGCGCGCGGCATTGCAGGAAGTTGCCGAGGCGCGCAACCTCTCGCGCGACGTGCGCGAGATCGTGACGAAGGCCCTTGAGAACTAGGATTCGGGATTCCGGATTCAGGATTCAGGTGGCTGCGCCCGCTCGGCCCGCTGTTCCCCGAATCCCGAATCCAGACTCCTGACTCCGGCCACATGCGTATCTCCCTCACCCACTACCTGATCCGCTGCGAGCGCTCGCACGGGACCGATCCTAATTTGCGGCTGTTGATCGAGACCGTTGCGCGGGCGGTCAAGACCATCAGCCATGCCGTGGGCAAGGGTGAGCTTGGTGGCGTGCTGGGCTCGCTGGGCAGCACCAACGTGCAGGGCGAAACGCAGAAGAAACTCGATGTAATCGCCAACGAGATCCTGGTCGAGGCCAACGAATGGGGCGGACACTTGGCGGGGATGGCGAGCGAGGAGATGGATATGCCGGTGGGCATCCCCGTGGCCTATCCGCGCGGGCACTATCTGCTGCTGTTCGATCCGCTTGATGGCTCGAGCAACATCGACGTCAACGTCTCCATCGGCACCATCTTCTCAGTGCTGCCCGCACCGGCCGGCATGAGCGAAGACGAGGAGCGTGCGTTCCTGCAACCGGGTCGCAACCAGGTGTGTGCGGGCTATGCCGTGTACGGCCCGCAGACCGTGCTGGTGTTGACGCTTGGCCATGGCGTGGTCGCCTTCACACTCGACCGCGACACCGGCAGCTTTGTGCTGACGCAGGAAAACGTCCGCATCCCTCCCGACACCAAGGAGTTCGCCATCAACATGTCGAACCAGCGCCACTGGGCGCCGCCGGTGGTGCGCTACATCGACGAGTGTCTCGCGGGCAAGACCGGCCCGCGCGGCAAGGACTTCAATATGCGCTGGATCGCCAGCATGGTGGCCGATGTGCATCGCATCATGCAGCGTGGTGGCATCTTCATGTACCCGTGGGACAAGCGCGAGCCTGACAAGCCCGGCAAGCTGCGCCTGATGTACGAGGCCAACCCGATGGCCATGCTGGTGGAGCAGGCGGGCGGCATGGCCACCGACGGGCGCCAGCGCATCCTCGACATCGAGCCCACGCAACTGCACCAGCGGGTGTCGGTGGTACTGGGCTCGCGCAATGAAGTGGAGTACGTGACTGGGCTGCATGGCTGAGCGGGCTGCGTGGCTGAGGGGCTGCGTAGGTGAGCAGGCCGGACGGTTAGGCGGGCCCAACTCCTGACCGAACTAATCACGCCGGCCCCCCGGAAAACCCACCGTCCGCCATTCGAAAACCATCGCCTGTGTTGTCCTATCTCCTGGTCGCGGCGCAACTCGCCTTGATCGCGTTGCTCATCGCGACCACACAGCCGCTGGCAACGCCGATTGCCAACGCGCTTGTGTTCACGCTGGTGGTGCTGGCCACCTTCGTCGGCATTGGCGCACTGGCCGCCAACCGGCCCGGCAACTTCAACGTGCGACCGGATCTCAAGGCCAATGCCCGCCTCGTGACCGACGGCATCTACCGCTGGGTGCGCCACCCGATGTACCTCGCGGTGTTGCTGGCCATGGCAGCAGCCATTGCGACCGACCCCAGGGCCTGGCGCATCCTCGCGTGGATCGGGCTCGTGGTCGTGCTGCTCGCCAAGGCACGGCGCGAGGAAGCGCTGCTGCAAGTACGCTTTCCTGAGTACGCCGCGTACATGCAGCGCACGCGGCGACTGCTGCCGTTGCTGTACTAGCCCGGATATTTCACCAGTATGAGGTCAGCGGCCACGTGCTTACGCGCGTTGTCAGAGGAGAACGAGGCCTGCAGACAACCGAGGATCGCCGATGCCAAAGTGTACGCAAGACAAGATCGACT
>JBIIZX010000218.1:0-5998 GCA_044346055.1 Burkholderiaceae bacterium
TCTTGCCGAGCCACGCTGACCGTCGTCATGACGACTGCTACCGACCCTGTCCCGCCAATCGCGTCCGGATCTTTTTGTTGTACCGCGCAGGCGGCCACGCGGTTGCGGTTCGCGGCGTGCGCCATCGCACGCGCGGATGCAGGAACACTCAGCGACAGTGCTTCGGCCAGAACAATGATTCGAGCCTGACTCCGTTTGCGACCTCTACGACCAGTGGCGTAGTCACCTCGAGGCGACCGAACTTTCCTCATACGGCTGCACCATCACCCAGCCGTCCCCCTTGAAGCGCATCTGTACCGACTCACCGCTCGTGCGGCCGACGAGCGCGCCGAGAGAAATGTCGGTGTGCATGTCGGGCTGCAGATTGCCGCTCCAGGCCACCGTGGCCTGCGGGTCGGTGTGCACCGGGCGCGTGCGCGAGACCGGCAGCACGAGCGGATCACCATGGGTGGTGATGGCTACAAGGCCGCTGCCCGAGATCTGCACATTGAACAAACCGCCCGACAGCGCCCCGGCAACGCTCTTCAACATGACGATGTCCCAGTCAAGCGTGGACTGCAGCGCCAGCAGGTCATTGCCGTTGACGCACAGGCTCTCGCCGGCCAGTGCCAACACATGCACGCGCTTGTTGCGGTCGGCCAAGTACACGCGGCCGTTGCCTTCCATCTTCATCAACGTCATGCCTTCGCCAGTGACCGCCTTCTTGAGCAACTTGCCCACGCCGTCTTCGAGCGTGCCTTTGCGCGAGAACTTGACGTCGCCGCGATAGGCCACCATCGCCCCGGCCTTGGCGTACACCAGGCCCTGCAGATTGACTTGCAGTGTTGAACGGTTTTCCACTTCAAACGGACCCGCGTCGCGTGCCTTGTCGGCGTGGGCGGCAATGAATTCGGCGATGGAGTGCATGGCGAGGCTTTCATGTCGCAAGGTGCAGCGGTCAGAATAGCTGAGGCTAGATCGTGCAAAAGCACTTCGCGTGGCAGCGCGGAGGCGTGCGGCAGTCAAAGGGGTCAGGCTCGAATTTTTCCTCGGCAGCGCTTACTTGAGACCTGAGACCCTGTCCCGACCCTGGTGCAATCGAAGGGCAGGGTTGGCGGCGACTGATTGGGCGATGAGATTGGGCCCGGCGATTGACCGTGAATCGACCGTTGATCTGAATGACTTCTACGCAAGGCGGCGGCCTCGGTGCAAATTGTTAGCGCTGTGTCTTGGCAGCCTTGCGAACCATTGCATCAAGTGCACGGGCTTGGACGATCAAGTCAAGAGCCTCAGCCTTCGACGGCGCCATGGCGGCGCTGTACTCGAGCGCGTTGCGTCGGTCATGTGCCGCAGCCAAGGCCGTCCAAAGAGCCGAGGGTGCGGCAACTGTGTGTGCAAGCGCCTGAAACACCACCGACCGATGCCCGCGCGCTGCATCAGGGCGATAGCTGCGCAGCCGCAGCGCGGCTGTGGCGAGCGCGAAAGCCGCGTCATAGGCCAGCGAGAAGCGGCTGGCTGGTGCGAGCGACTCATTGGCCGCGTCGGTCAACAGACTGGCCGAACGCTGCAGAAGCGTCGCGACCTCAGCGGCGCTTGCCGGCTCGGCCTTGAGTTGCCGCAGGGCGACGAGGTTGTCGAGTTCGCGTGTCATTGGCCGGGGCGGAGTGCAGTGGCAGGTCAGTCTCCTGACCCACCAGCCAGAGTTTGGGCTGCTTGAGCACGGCTGCCAAGAAGGGCTCGCCCGCCGCGATGTGTTGGTTGAAGTCATCGGCCGCGTACACCACGGCCTGCAGGCGGCGGCCGAGGCGCTCTGCAAGGCTGAGTTGCACCGGCGCGAGCGCAGACGGTGCCAATGAGCCCACCACCATCAGGTCAATGTCGCTATGGGCATCCGCCTCGCCGCGCGCGACAGACCCATAGATGAATGCCGTCCTGATGCGGCGGGAAAAGGGTTGCAGCGCTTCGCGCACCACGTCCGCCACGCCCGAGGTCTTGGTGATGAGGCTTCTGAGCTCGGCAAAGACAGGGCTGGCCGCATTCGCCTGGAACCACACCTGGTTGCCGCGCGGCGTGCGGACGATGAGCCCGGCCTCGGTCAGGGCGTTGAGCTCACGCTGCACCTGGCTGGCACCAGATGCCGCGGCGACCACGAGCTCGCGCAGGTAGAAGCTGCGTTCCGGCTGGCCGAACAGCAGGCCGAGCACGGCGCGTTGGGTTTTGCCGAAGAGGGCGGTGGCGATGGATGTGGACATGCGTTGTACCTGAAATAGGTACGAATGTACCTGATTTAGGTTCGAGCACGAAGTATGCAGCGGTCATGATCCGTTGGCCCACTATATGGGCAAAAGGCAAGACCTGACCCAACACTGTTCGCCTAAGCAGCTTCGTCTACCTCGCGCGGGCGTGCCACCAATCGCTTGGCTCGAAAGACACTGGGTTCCCGCCTGCGCGGGAACGACGTGCGTTGCTATGCGAACAGTATTGAGACCTGACCCGGTCGGGGACCGTGGCGGCAGCAGCGGGGGCGGGCGCTGGCGCGCTAGAGGCCAGACGAGAATCGAGCCGGACCCCTTGCTTTACGGCACCGCTGCGTGTGGGGTACTCAGGCCATGCGCAGGCGTCGCTCGCGTTCCTCGGCAAGCGCGTCCTCGACCTCGCGCATGACGGTCGCCAGATCGACGCTGGCCGGCGTTGGCTCGAACGTGCCGCTGAGAACGGTGTCCGGGTGCAACACGCCGCGCTGGTACACGTCCCACAGCTCCGGTCCGTAGTCGGTGTCCAGCAGCTCGGGCGCAAAACGGCCACAGAAGTTGCGCATGTTTGCCACGTCGCGCAGCAGCATGCGACTGGCGTGATTGTTGCCGGCCGCATCCACGGCCTGCGGCAGGTCGATGATCACGGGGCCATCGGCGGCGATCAACACATTGAACTCCGACAGGTCGCCATGCACCACGCCAGCGGCCAACATGCGCACCACCTCGCGCATCAGCGTCGCGTGCAGCGCGCGCGCTTCGTCGGCGGTGAAGTGCACATCGTTCAGGCGCGGGGCGGCGCCACCCTGCGCGTCGGCCACCAGTTCCATCAACAGCACGCCATCGACGTAGTTGAAAGGCTTGGGCACCCGCACCCCGGCGGCTGCCAATCGGTACAGCGCGTCGACCTCGGCGCTGCGCCAGGCCTCCTCCACCGACTGGCGGCCATAGCGTGTGCCCTTGGCCATGGCCCGCGCCTGCCGCGTGTTCTTGACGCGCCGGTTCTCGGTGTAGTCCACGGCCTGCCGAAAGCTGCGCTGCGTGGCGTCCTTGTAGACCTTGGCGCAGCGCGTCTCGTCACCGCAGCGAACGACATAGACGGCGGCCTCCTTGCCGCTCATCAGCTGCCGCACGACGGTGTCGATGAGGCCTTCTTCGATCAGCGAGAGCAGTCGCTTGGGCGGTTTCATGCGCGCATTGTGCGTGAGCCGCGCCCGGCAGCGGTGCCGGAGCCAGTATCGGGCACAGCTGCTCGCTGGCCCACGCCAGGGCGTCGCTGCGCAGGGGCCGCGCCTCGTCCATGGCGAAAGGGGTACTCGAGCCTGACCCCTTTAGCTCCTTCAATCGAGCCTGGCCCCTCTATTTTCCCCTGACCCTATTGCTGTCCTTGACCTGTCTACGGCCTGGCCGCCAATCCCAACCGGGGACGGCAGCATTCACAGCCCATTACCTGCACGTTTGAAGCGAAGCTGTTCGGCGCGCGAGAGGCAAAAGGCAAGACCTGGTGCAACACTGTTCGCTTAAGCAGGTTCGTCTACCTTGCGCGGGCGTGCCGCCAATCGCTTGGCTCGAAAGACACTGGGTTCCCGCCTGCGCGGGAACGACGTGGGGTGCTATGCGAACAGTATTGAGACCTGATGCCCATTCGCTGTTCGCTGTACTGGCGGCATTCAATCGCGCTTCGCGCTTGACAGTGAACCTACTGTTGGTCTGAATGACTACTACGTAGAGCGGCGGCCCATGCACATATGTTTAAGCGCTGCGCCTTCGCAGTCCTTGACCAAAGACCTGAGCTCTGCGGCGCACTGGTGAGCACCGATTAACCTGAAATGAACTCGTCTGCTGCGTTCTTGATGATCCGTGATCGAACTTCTTTGATGTAGGGAATTTGCATCAGGTCGTCCCGCGTTGCTTGCACTACATCTCCAACGGTCGAGAATCGATCTTTAATGCGATCTTTCATCCGCACGCTGATTGAGAGAGCTGTAATGGGCTCGTCGAGCAAGCCCGCTATGACACTCGACGTCGCTTGAACGGGCGCGCCACAGCTACTACAGAACTTCGCGTTGGGAATCAACTGCGCGGAGCACGAAGAGCATGTATCGGCGGTGCTGCCAATCTCGTTCAGATAGCTGGCAATTTGCGAATCTGAGGAAGAGAACTCCCGGTAATCGGTCAAGCTGATCGAATCCAGGTTTGTTTTCAGTTTTGTTGAGCCAAACGCTCGCTCGCTGAGTAGAAGGGCGACGTTGACAACATAGCGCTGCCCAGTCTTCTGGTTGGCAATCTTGACTGTGCCTTTGCTTAGCAGCGACCCCGAGTAGCAAAGAATGTCGGGAGCTAACCGCATGTTTGCGGAAATGTCACGAGGGATTGTAAAAGCTGCTGCTTGGTACTGGCTCTTTGTTTCTTGTCGATTCTTCTTCCTAATCTCTGGAATGAGATAGTGCCTTAGTAGGTCTAGACCAACCCGAACGTGCGCTGAGTATTTTGGAAGCCGTTTCGCAAGATTCTGATGATATGGAAGAAGTTCATTATCAACATACTCTTGCGCGGACAAGGCAATGGCTCGCTCGGAAAATCCCTTCCCTAGAGTCGCATTAAGTACGTGCAGAAAGGCTCGCGGGTTCCCAGTCGAAATATCAATAACCTGATCCAGCAACTCGCCGTGCTGGAAAACCTCCTTTCGCTTTCTCGATTGCTTCGGCAGCCTCTTATCAACGATCTCCCTAAACTGGGTACGAAAGAGGCGACGACCGGGTCCGGCCGGCTCGTATCGGTCCAGCGCCAAGACAATGGCATCGTGCCCAACTTCAAAGTTGCGCCCATAGGACGTAACGGTCGGGTAGACCGCCGCTTTACATGAAATGTGACCGCCGTGGAGAAACTTGAAAATCTCGAAGAAGATCTCTTGTTGTGCCGGGATGAACGTATGCGCAGCCTCGTCAAAGAAGAGAACAAGCCGAGACAAGTGGTAGCGACTAATAACCTCCTTTAGGACGGTGCTCAAGAAGGAGGCGTCGTACAGACGATCCAGAAACTGCTCTCCTAACTCCTGCTCTGTCGCCTTTCTGTCAGCTGCAAACGCGAGCTTCTGAATCTGATGCAACTTCTCTTGGAGGAAGGTGCCCGTCTTCTCGACGCTTGAAATTCCGAAAACGGCCTCGTACGGATCGCCAACTCCTGACGCCTGCAAAAGGCCAAGTGCAACGAGCTTTTCGTGTACGGCTTGGAGAACTTTCGTGTTAATCCAGATCTGAAAGGCGCTTCTCTGGCCGGCCGAAATGCCCTCTAAGAGAGTGCTTGCTTTGAAGTTGACATAGACCCCAAGGATCTTCGAGCTTGAGAAAGCAACGTCGAGTTCGGTCTCCGCATATCTCAGCAGTGTTGTCTTGCCGACACCTCGCGCACCTTGAAGTAGATGTGCACCAGGCGCTTTTAGACTCTCTAGAATCTGTCGTTCAAAGTTGGTAACGACCGAGAGAGTCTGGATCTCCTGAGACTTGAGGTCTTCCGACCGCGCCGCTTCAAGATAATCCTGTGCGGTGGTTGAGGCAGCCAAGGTCAGTGGCCCAAGTTAACTAGTTGTTGATTTTCAGTCAGCATGGAAGCGCGGATGCGAGGGAAGCGGAGAAAGAAGAGGCACAAGATATCCCGTTCTACTGCGTCAATGAGGGAGACGGTCTGGTGTAGATCGGCTTCAACGACTGAATACGCAGTGGCCTGAGTCGTTTCAAAGTTGTAGTACTTTGGATGGACAACGTTAC
>JBIIZX010000219.1:0-5979 GCA_044346055.1 Burkholderiaceae bacterium
GCGCAACTCGCTGATCCCCATCATCACCTCGTCGGCCTCGCTGCTGCCAGTGTTGTTTGTCGGTGCCATCGTGACCGAGACCTTTTTTGCCATCCCGGGGCTGGGCGCGTTCACCATCGAGGGCATTACGACACAGGACTTTGGCATCGTGCGGGCGATGGTGTTCTTTGGCTCGGCGCTGTATGTGCTGGCTTACCTGCTGACCGACATCCTGTACGCCGCGGCCGATCCGCGGGTCAGGTTGCACTGATGGTTGCACTGATGGCTGCGCTGATGCTTGCGCTGACCACGGCCGCAGCAGGGGGCGGCCGATGAAGCCCGTCGTGCTGTGGACCGACTGGGCCATTCTGATCGTGCTCGGCGGCCTGGTGCTGTACGGCTGGCAGGTGGCGCGCACGCCGCATCTGGCTGCGACCTGGCGCAAGGCGTTTCGCCGGCCCGTGGGCGCGGTGACGGCCACCATCTTGCTGCTGGTCGTGCTGGTTGGGGTGCTCGACTCGCTGCACTTTCGCAGCCGGGTGGAGGCGGCACCCGGCTCGGTCGTCTACTCGCCGGTGACGCGTTCCGTGCTCGACGTGCTGCTGGCGCGCGTGGCAGACGGGCGCGAGACGACTTATTCCGCACCGCTGGCCTTCGTGAGCTTTCAGAAGGAAGCGGTGCTGGTCAACGGCCAGCCGCAGCGCGTGTATCCGCGCCTGAGCTTTGGCGGCGCGCACCTGAAGGACCCGGAGGCTGAATGGGCGGCCGATGTAACGGCGCGCACCCTCAAGGGCCTGGCGCTTGGCGCGCTGGCATCTGCCCTGGTGCTGGCACTTCTGGCGCTGGCGCATGCGCGTGCCCTTGCGCACTGGCGCAGTTCGCTGCGCGACATCCTCGCCGCGCGCACGGCCTATCCGCTGCGCGCCGTTTGGCTCACGCTCACGGTGCTGTGCCTGCTCGCCGGACCCATCGCGGTGCTCGCGCATGGCTATCACGTCTTTGGCACCGATCGCGTGGGCAATGACCTCTTGTATCTGGTGCTCAAGAGCATTCGCACGGCGCTCGTGATCGGCACCATGACCACGCTGGTGACGCTGCCCATCGCGCTCGGCCTGGGCATCGCCGCCGGCTACCTGCGCGGCTGGGTCGACGAGGTGATCACCTATGTGTACACGGTGATCAACTCGATTCCCTATGTGCTCCTGATCGCGGCGGCGGTGCTGATCCTCGTGATCTTCATCGACAACAACCCGCAACTGTTCCAGACCGCGGCCGAGCGCACCGACGCGCGCCTGTTCTTCCTGTGTCTGATCCTGGGCATGACGAGCTGGACAGAGCTGGCGCGGCTCATTCGCGGCGAGGTGATGCGGCTGCGCGAGATGGAATACGTGCAGGCGGCGCAGGCCTTTGGCGTGACCACCTGGCGGATCATGACCGTGCACCTGGTGCCCAACCTGATGCACATCGTGCTCATCAACACGGTGATCGCATTTTCCGGCCTGGTGCTGGCCGAGGCGGTGCTCTCCTACGTCGGCGTCGGTGTCGATCCGGCCATGGCGAGCTTCGGCACGCTTATCAACACCGCGCGGCTGGAGCTGTCGCGCGAGCCCGCCATCTGGTGGACGCTGGCCACCGCGTTTGCTTTCATGTTCACGATCGTGCTTTCGGCCAATCTCTTTGCCGATGCGGTACGCGATGCCTTTGATCCGCGCATGGTGAGCAAGTGATGGCAGTCGGCATGTTGCAGCTGAAGGACGTCCGCACCGAGATCGACGGCTCCAGTGGCGTGGTGGTTGCCGTCGACGGCGTGAGCCTCGCGATCCAGCCCGGCGAGACCTTCGCCCTGGTGGGTGAATCCGGTTGCGGCAAGTCGATGACGGCGATGTCGATCGCCCGCCTGCTGCCGGAAAACGCGCGCATCACGCAAGGCGCCGTGCTGCTTGAAGGCACCGATCTGGCCGAGCTGCCCGAGCACCAGATGCGCCGCGTGCGAGGCGCGCGGGTGGCGGTGATCTTCCAGGAGCCTGCCACCAGCCTGAATCCGGTGCTGACCGTATGCCGCCAGATCACCGAGTCGATCGAGGCGCACACGACCCTGCGCGGGCGCGCGGCGCGCGCCAAGGCGATCGACTGGCTGCGCCGTGTGGGCATTCCGGAGCCCGAGCGCAACATCGACGCCTATCCGTTCCAGCTCTCGGGCGGGCAGAAGCAGCGCGTGATGATCGCCATTGCGCTGGCCGCCGAGCCGAGTCTGCTGATCGCCGACGAGCCCACCACGGCGCTCGACGTCACGATCCAGAAGCAGATCCTCGAGCTGCTGAAAGACCTGCAGCGCGAGACCAACATGGCGATGCTGCTCATCACGCACGACCTGGGCATCGTGCGCGACATGGCGCAGACGGTGGCGCTGATGTATGCCGGCGAGATCGTCGAGCTGGCGCCCGTGGAGGAGTTCTTCGGCCGCCCGCTGCACCCCTACGCGCGCATGCTGTTCGCCGCCTTGCCGGATAACGTGCGGCGTGGCGAGCGGCTCGCCGCGATCGGCGGCACCGTGCCCTCGCTGACGCAGGTCTTCACCGCTTGCCGCTTCATCGAGCGCTGCCCCTCAGCCCACGCGCGCTGCCAGCAACCGGTGGCGCTCACCGAGCCTGGTGCAGCGCACTATGTGCGCTGCGTGCTGCACGAAGGCGGCGTGGCCGAGGTGGCCGCCCTAGTGCCGCGCGAGAGCGCGCCTGCCACTGCAATTGCCAACCAGGGGACAGCGCAAGACGCGCAGCTGCTGCTGCAAGTGCGCGACTTTCGGGTGTGGTTTCCGATCCGGCGCGGACTGCTGCGTCGCACGGTGGGGCATGTGAAGGCGGTGGACGGCGTCTCGTTCGAGCTTGCGCCTGGTCGCACGCTGGCGCTGGTGGGCGAGTCCGGTTGCGGCAAGACAACCATTGGCAAGGCGCTGCTGCAGTTGCTGCGGCAATCCGCCACCATCCAGGGCCAGGCGCTGCTCGATGGCCAGGATCTGACGCAGCTGAAGGGCGAGGCGCTGCGGCAGGCGCGGCGGCGCATGCAGATCATCTTCCAGGACCCATTCGGCTCACTGAACCCGCGCATGCGCGTGGTCGAGATCCTGGAAGAAGGCGTGGCTGCCCTGCGCCCGGACATTGCGCCCGCCTCCCGGCGCGACCGCATTGCCGCATTGGTCGAGCGCGTGGGCCTGCGCACCGACAGCCTGACCCGCTATCCCCACGAGTTCTCCGGCGGCCAGCGCCAGCGCCTGGCGATCGCCCGCGCCCTGGCGGTCGAGCCGCAGCTCATCATCTGCGACGAGCCCACCTCCGCGCTCGATGTCTCGGTTCAGGCGCAGATCCTCAACCTGCTGCGCGACTTGCAGGTGGAGCTCGGCGTGGCCTACCTCTTCATCACCCACAACTTTGGCGTGGTGGAGTACCTGGCCGACGAGATCGTGGTGATGCGCGGGGGGCGGGTGGTGGAGGCGGGGGCGGCGGACCACGTGTTGCAGCGCCCACAGGCGCAGTACACCCGGGAACTGCTCGCCGCAGTGCCCCGCGTTGGGGCTTCGAGACAAGTGGCAGAGGCAAGCTAGGGCAAACCCCGTCACCCTTCCTTGGCGACCAAGCTGTGCTGAAAACACAACACCAACGGTTGGGGCGTGACGTAAGCGTTGCCTGCCTGTGACCCCACGATAACAATCAGCAGGTTCGCCAAGGCGGCAAGGTCAGACAGAGGGGCCGCCGTCTGCGACATCCCATCATCGTTTTGCATTCTCCTAGGGGAGTTGTAATGACTTTTCGCATGAAGCCTGTCGTCCAGGGGCTTGCGGCCGCTTTTGGCGGTCTCGCGCTCGTAGGCGGTTTGCCTCTGCCCGCACAAGCCCAGCAGCAGCAGCAGCTGGAACGGGTTGAGGTCACCGGCTCGAACATCCGTCGCACGGACATGGAGACGGTCCAGCCCGTCGCGATCATCACTCGTGAAGAGATCGAGAGATCGGGCCGCAGCACGGTGTCCGAGCTGCTCCAGAACCTCCCGATCAACAGCGCCAACTTCAGCGAGGCGACCAACGCCGGCAACTCGTTCTCACCGGGCACCGCGGGCGTTTCGCTGCGCGGCCTGGGCGTGAATGCCACGCTGGTGCTGATCAACGGCCGCCGCGTTGCCAACTACCCGTTCGCGCAAAACATCGACGAGGCGTTCGCTGACCTGAACTCGATCCCCATCACGGCGATCGAGCGCATCGACATCCTGAAAGCGGGCGCTTCGGCCATTTACGGCTCGGACGCAATCGCCGGTGTCGTCAACGTCATCCTGCGCAAGGACTTCCGCGGTCTGGAAGTGTCGGCCCGCGCTGGCACGACCCAGGACGGCGGCGGTACCGAGTACGGCGCGACCCTGGTTGGTGGCTTTGGCAACCTGGCCAAGGATCGCTTCAATGTGTTCGCCACGTTTGATTACTTCAGCCGCGACGAGATCGTGGCCGAAAAGGATCGCAAGTTCGCAACCGGTAACCAGACGGCTGCTGGCGGCTTCGACTTCCGTTCGCCCACCGGCAATCCCGGCTCGTGGCTGCCTGGTGGCGGCACGGTCCAGCCGTTTGCCAACTGCCCCGCCGATCGGATCGCACCTGATCCGGGCGGCCTGAACGGCAACGCCTGTACCTATAACTTCGCCCCCGACAACTGGCTGTATCCGAAGACCGAGCGTATTGGTTTCTTCACGCGTGGCGTGTTTGAGTTCAGCCAGAACCTGTCGGCCTTCGCCGAATACAGCTGGGCCAACAACCTGACCAATCAGTCTGCGGCTGCAACGCCCGGGTCGGGCGCTGTTCCGGCTGCCAATCCGAGCAACCCGTTCGGCGTCCCCGTGACCGCCCGGTTCCGCTTCACCGAAGTCGGCCCGCGCTTGAACGAGATCGACAACACCAACCAGCGTCTGGTCGCCGGCCTGAAAGGCGCCGTCGCCGGGTTCGACTGGGAAGCCGCCGGTTTCTGGTCCCGCCAGGAGTCGACCAACACGGGTACCAACTACATCGACCAGCGTCTGGTCAACCAGGCCTTTGCCGGCACGGTGCCGGGCTATGTCGGTACCTACTGGAACCTGCTCGGCACCAACCCCACGGGTCTGGTGAACGCGCTGCGCGTCACGCCGGTGCGCGAGGGCGAGTACGAGGTCAAGGGCGTCGACGCCAAAGGCACCAAGGAGCTGTTCGACCTGCCGGGTGGCAAGGCCGCCATTGCGTTCGGCGCGGAGTTCCGCGACGAGTCGCTGTCGGACACGCCGGATCCCCTGAGCCGCCTCGGCGTCATCGTGGGCTCGGGTGGCACCTCGTCCAAGGCCGATCGCGACATCACCTCGGGCTACATCGAGATGGCACTGCCGCTGATCAAGAACTTCGAGTCGCAGCTTGCCGTGCGCTATGACAAGTACTCCGACTTCGGTTCGTCGACCACAGGGAAGGTGGCCTTCGGCTACCGTCCTGCGGACACCATGCTGTTGCGCGCCGGCTGGGCCAGTGGCTTCCGCGCGCCGTCGCTGGTGCAGACCGGCCTCGGCCAGTCGATCTCGGTCCCGTCGGTCATCGACTCGCCGCGCTGCAACGCGTATCGCGCGGCGTTCGGTGCCGCCGATCCCCGCAGCGTCGGCGTCTGCGGCGCACCGCAAGTTCGGTCTGCCTCGGGCGGCAACCCGAACCTGCAGTCGGAAGAGTCGGACTCGGTCAACCTCGGTCTCGTGTTTGAGCCGATGAAAGACCTGAGCATGTCGGTGGACTACTACAACATCCGCCACACAAACATCATTGACCAGCCGACGCTGACGTTCCTGCTCAACAACGCTTCGCTGTTCCCCCCGGGTGCCGTGAATCGTCTGCCGCAGAACGCCAATGACGTTGCAGCTGGTGCACCGGGTTCGCTGGCCGGTATCGGTGCCGATCCTGGCATCGGCATCAGCCGCCTGTACTACAACGCCAACTTCCAGCGTACCTACGGCATG
>JBIIZX010000220.1:0-5953 GCA_044346055.1 Burkholderiaceae bacterium
CGAGTAACTATTGATCTCGCCAATGCGGATCGGGCGGCCGCTTGGCGCGACTGCCTTGCCCTGGCCCTGTGCGGGCGTGGCCAGCACCGGCCCGGCACCCAGGGCGGCCAGCATCTGGCGGCGACGTAACGACATCTTCATCGAAAACCTCTGTTCCATTGCGGCCATCAGACCCATCACGTGCGGATGCCGCGAACGCTGCGGATAGAATAGCCGTCTTCGCCAACCTGCCCGTGAGCCCGGCCGCCCTTGCGACCGGACATCGCAATGACCCACGTCGTTATCGAGTCCTGCATCAAGTGCAAGTACACCGACTGCGTTGATGTCTGCCCCGTCGATTGTTTTCGTGAAGGGCCGAACATGCTCGCCATCGACCCCGACGAGTGCATCGATTGCGCGGTGTGCATTCCCGAATGCCCGGTCAATGCGATCTACTCCGAGGAAGATGTGCCCGAGGACCAGCGGCACTTCATCCCGCTGAACATCGAGCTGGCCCGCAACTGGCCATCCATCACCCGCATGAAGCCCCACCCGGCCGATGCCGACGAGTGGAAGGACGTGCGGGACAAGATGCAGTATCTCGAACGCTGACGCGCTGCGGATTCGGGGATCAGGATTCGGGATTCAGCTGCTAGGCGTCGCGGTTTGCGAATCCTGATTCCGCAATCCTGAATCCGTGTCCTCGGACAAGTTCACCGCCGAGCGGATCCTCTGGATCCATCCCTGGGCGCCCAATCTCTTTTCCTTCCGTCTCTCGCGCCACGCGGGCTTCCGCTTCGTGCCCGGACAGTTCGCGCGGCTGGGCGTCAAGAAGCCGGACCCTGATAACCCGAAGAGCCCGTCAGGCGAGAAAATCGTCTGGCGCGCTTACTCGATTGTCTCGGCCGACTACGACGAGCATCTCGAGTTCTACTCGATCGTGGTTCCCGGTGGCGAGTTCACCTCGGAGCTGGCGCGGCTTGCGGTGGGCGACACGGTCTACGTCGAGAAGATTCCCTACGGCTTCATGACCACCGACCGGTTTGAAAATGGCAAGGACCTGTGGCTGCTCGCCACCGGTACGGGCCTGGCGCCGTTCATGTCCATGCTCTGGGACTTTCGCAACTGGGACAGCTACGAGTCGTTGATCCTGGTGCACAGCGTGCGCTATGCGAACGAGTTGGCTTACGCACAGACGATCGAGGCGTTTCGGGCTGACAAGCACTTTGCGCCGCTGGCGGACAAGCTGCGCTACGTGCCGGTGGTGACGCGGGCGGCAGTGGCAGGGACGCTGTCTGCGCGCATTCCAACGCTCATCGACAGCGGTGAGCTGGAACGCGCTGCTGGCGTCAAACTCGACCATGAGCGGTCAAGAATCATGATCTGCGGCAACCCCGAGATGGTCGACGACACCCGCAAGCACCTGACTGCCCTAGGTTTCGCGATGTCGCGCCGGGGCAAGCCGGCCCACATGGCGGTCGAGAACTACTGGTGAAGTAAAGCCCCAGGCTCGGTCGACAGCTCGGTTGACAGAGTCGGGCGCGCGTTTAGAGACACTTCGCAGTACACATTCATCGCTACGGCACGGTTGATGCTGTTGCAAGATACACTTTTGGCAGCGCGACAAGAGACCCTGGCGTTGGCGACCGGGATCGGCGCCGGAGATACGAGTTGCTTTATCAAATGCACGAGTGGCAGCGGAAGTTCCTGAATCCGCTTTCAATCTGGGCGCAAGCCACGGCCGAGTTGTTCTCGTCGCCCTACAGCCCCCTCGCCTACACCCCATTTTCGCGCCGCATGGCCGCCGGCTACGACCTGCTGCACCGCCTGGGCAAGCATTACGACAAGCCCGCCTTCGGCCTGCACGCCACTACGATCGACGACTGTGAGGTCGGCATCGCCGAGGAAGTGATCCTCAAGAAGCCGTTTTGCAAGCTGCTGCACTTCAGGCGGATGCTGCCCTCGACCCTGGCATCCCATGCCAAGGACCCCAAGGTCCTGATCGTGGCGCCGCTGTCGGGTCACCATGCCACTCTGCTGCGCGACACGGTGCGCGCGATATTGCCCGACCACGACGTGCACATCACCGACTGGATCGATGCGCGCCTGGTGCCGCTGTCGCACGGGCCGTTTCACCTGGACGACTACATCGCCTACGTGATCGAGTTCATCCAGCTGCTGGGGCCCGATGTGCACGTCATCTCCGTGTGCCAGCCCACGGTCCCGGTGCTGGCCGCCATCTCGCTGATGGCCACGGCCAAGGATCCCAAGCAGCCGCGCAGCATGACCATGATGGGCGGGCCGATCGACTCGCGCCGCAATCCCACGGCGGTCAATGCGCTGGCCGTACGCAAGGACCACTCCTGGTTCGAGAACAACGTGATCTTCAAGGTGCCCACGCAATACCCGGGCTACCTGCGTGAGGTCTACCCGGGCTTCTTGCAGCACGCGGGCTTCGTGGCGATGAATCCGGATCGCCACATGAACTCGCACTGGGACTACTACCTCGACCTGGTAAAAGGCGACCAGGACGACGTCGAGGGACATCGGCGCTTTTACGACGAGTACAACGCCGTCATCGACCTGCCCGCGGAGTACTACCTGGACACGATCAAGATCGTGTTCCAGGAGCACCGGCTGCCGCTGGGGACCTGGGTTGTCAAGGGCACGCGCGTGGCGCCCGAGGACATCAAGTCGGTGGCGCTGTTCACCATCGAGGGAGAGCTGGACGATATCTCGGGCAGCGGCCAGACCCAGGCGGCGCATGACCTGTGCACCAGCATTCCCAGAGCCAAGCAGAAGCACCTGACCGCGATGGGTGTGGGCCACTATGGGATCTTTTCCGGGCGGCGATGGCGGGAGATGATCTACCCGCAGATCCGCGCATTCATCCGCGAGCACGCGTAAGCGAGCACGAGAAAGGGTCTGCCGATCGAACGCGCGGTCGGCGGCGCCGACATCGGCGCCTTGCCCACATCCCCCAGGAGACTCGCGTGACGCCGTAGCGTCAGGCCACATGCGCCGGTTCGCGCGCGATCGCCCTCCTGTGTGCCCTGTGCACTCCTGGCACCAGCATTCCGACCGCGGCGCTGGCCGGCCACGCCACCCTGCGTATGACCAGTGATGAGGCGGTCGGCACCAGCGTGCCGGGCCTCGTCGACGAACTGCCGGCGCAGGCCGAAGTGCGCGGGGCCTTGGCTGCGCGTGGCGTCGACACGGCGCAGGTTCAGGCACGGTGGCGGCCCTTGGCGATGTAGAAGCGCGTGGACGCCGCTGCCGCGCTGGACACAGCCAGCGTGGCCTGGCAGGCAGTCGGGACCCCGCTGCCGCGATAATCCGGCTTCTCATGTCCGCCAATTCCATCGCTTCCCCCACCGCGCAGGTCGTCACGCCGGCCACCGCCTCAGCAGGGCTGGCCGATCGCATCGACGCCCTGCTGCCCCAGACCCAGTGCACCAAGTGCGCGTTCGCGGGCTGCCGCCCCTATGCGGAGGCGATCGCCAGCGGCGCCGTTGCCATCAACCAGTGCCCACCGGGTGGTGCCGCCGGCATCGTCAAGCTCGCCACACTGCTCGGCCGCACGCCGCTGCCGCTGAACCCCATCAACGGCGTCGAAAGGCCGCTGACAGTGGCAGTCATTGATGAGGCGCTGTGCATCGGCTGCACGCTGTGCATCCAGGCCTGCCCGGTGGACGCGATCGTCGGCGCGGCGCAACGCATGCACACGGTGTTGCCGGATAACTGCACTGGCTGCGACCTGTGTGTGGCGCCCTGCCCGATGGACTGCATCACGATGGTGCCGGTCGAACCGGCCCGCGCATGGACGCAGGCTGATGCTGACGCGGCACGTGCGCGCTTGTACGCGCGCCGCGAGCGCCTGGCCGCCGAGCAGGCCGAGCGCGCCCTGCAACTGGAAGCCAGGGCGGTTGCCAAGCTCGACGAGCTCGAGTCGCGCGACGATCTCACCAGAAGTGAGATCGAGCAGAAGAAAGCCACGGTACAGGCGGCAATCGAGCGCGCCCGCGCGCGGCGCGCCGGTGCTGGACCCAAACCGGCACCCACGCCCGCACCCGAGCCTGCACCCTGAACTGACGATGGATCTGGCATGAACCCGGACAAACGCCGCGCGATCTTCGAGACACTGCGCGCCGCCAACCCCAACCCAACCACCGAACTCGAGTACAAAACGCCGTTCGAGTTGCTGGTGGCGGTGGTGCTGTCGGCGCAGGCCACCGACAAGAGCGTCAATCTGGCCACGCGCAAGCTTTTTGCCAAGGCCAACACGCCCGCAGCCATCGCAGCCCTTGGCGAAGCGCAGCTGGTTCCTTACATCCAGACCATTGGCCTGTTTCGTACCAAGGCGAAGAACGTGATCCGGCTGTCGCAGATCCTGCTCGATCAGCACGGTGGCCAGGTGCCGCAGGACCGGGCTGCGCTCGAAGCCTTGCCCGGCGTGGGGGGCAAGACTGCCAACGTCGTGCTCAACACCGCCTTTGGTGAGCCGACGATTGCGGTGGACACGCACATCTTTCGCGTTTCCAACCGCACCAAGATTGCGCCTGGCAAGGACGTCGATGAAGTCGAGCAAAAGCTCTTGAAGTTCGTGCCCGCGGAATTTCGCCAGGACGCACACCACTGGCTGATCCTGCACGGCCGCTATGTGTGCAAGGCGCGCAACCCCGAGTGCTGGCGCTGCACGATTGAATCGTGGTGCGAGTTTCGACCCAAGACCCAAGCGCCCAAGGCGGCACAAGGCAGTCTCGTCTGATGTTCAATCCGAGCCGCGAGGAAGTGCGCCTTTTCTTTTGCGAAGCGTGGCGCAAGCGCAAGACGGGCGAGGTCGTGACACCCATGGAAGGTCACGCGCTCAAGTGGGTCGACGTGCACCCGGAGTACCAGGCGCTGTTGGACGATCCACAGACCGCGGTGGCCGCCGACTTCTCCATCAACCGCAGCGAATCCAATCCTTTCTTGCACCTGTCCATGCACCTGGCGATCGAGGAGCAGCTCGCAATCGATCAACCCCCAGGGATCCGCGCCGTGTTCCAGCAGCTTACGGCTAGAAGCGACGAGCACGGCGCACAGCATCAGACGATGGACTGCCTGGGCCGCGTGCTCTGGGAGGCACAGCGCGGCAACCTGACAGACGACGCCGCGAGCATCAACGATGCTTACCTCACCTGCCTGAAGCGGCAGCTGGGCTGATGCAATCGACTCTCGAGCAGGACCATAAGTGCGGAGCAGGAGCGCGGAGCACGAGCGTGTAGCAAGGCACCCATGTGAAAGACAGCGAACCAAGAAACAAACGGGGCGCCAAGGCGCCCCGTTTTGCTTGCATTGGAGACAGTGCGCTGAAGCGCCCGCCGAGAAGCTTTAGCGCCGGTGCGTCAGCGGCCCGGGCAGCGTCGACAGATAGCCGCTCAGGTTCTCGATATCGCGCTTGGACAGGGCCTTGGCGATGCCCGACATGATGGCGTTCTTGCGCTCGCCGCTTTGATACTTGGCCAGCGAAACGCCCAGATAGTCGCTGTACTGGCCCGCCAGGATGGGGTAGCTCGGGTCGGTCGGCGTCTTGGCATCCGGCCCGTGACAGGCGGCGCACTGCGCCTCGAAAATCTTGCGGCCGGCATCCTTGTCGGCGGCGGCGGCGGGGAAGGCGGTTGCGGCCAGTGCTGCGGCGAAGACGAGGGTGATCAAGCTGTGTTTCATCAGGATCCCCTTACTTGCTCGCCACGGTTGCGGTGGCACCGCGCTCGGCGTAGTACGCGGCCAGCCAGGTGATCTCCTCGTCCGACAGGCCCGCGGCAACGGCGTTCATGGTCGGATGCTTGCGGTCGCCCTTTCTGTAACCCTGCAGCGCCGCTTCGATGTACTTGGCCGACTGACCGGAAATCATGGGAACGCGGTAGACGCGGGGGAACGACGCTTGGTAGCCGGGGATGGTGTGGCAGCCGGTGCAGGTGGACACACTCTT
>JBIIZX010000008.1:0-20337 GCA_044346055.1 Burkholderiaceae bacterium
GGCAACGACAAAGTTACCTTGAAGTTCTGGAAGTGGAAATAGGATGAATCGGGAAGAGGGAGGATTAGAAGCGGGGGATGAGTAGGGACGAGGGACGAATAGGGACGAGAGACGAATAGGGACGAGGGACGAATAGGGACGAACACCGGGGACGGCTTAAGCCCAACTGGCCATGGCAGCGCCGCGGTGCCAAGAGCGGGCTATCCTGCGGCGCTGTGCATCCTGCGTGCACTGCGACTCGTCGGCGCGCGATGTCTGAAGGCGATATCTGATCGTGCCTGATACGCGCGTGATCTTCCGTCTTTGTCTTGTCCTGCACTTCCTGCGAAAGCCTCGTCGTCCATGCGCCTGTATGCCGTCCTGCTGTTTCTCCATGTGCTTGCCACCGTCATTTGGGTTGGCGGCATGTTCGTGATGCACTTTGCCGTGCGCCCGAGTGCCGTCGAGGTGCTGGCGCCACCGCAGCGCCTGCCTATGCTCGCAGCGACGCTGCGACGCTTTTTCAACTGGGTGACGATCTCGGTGCTGGTGACGCTGGCCTCGGGGCTGGCGATGTTCGTCGGTATCGGCATGGCCGCTGGTGCCATGGGGCGCGGCGAGAACGCGTTTCTGGCGGGGCTGAAGCTGGCGCACACGTCGATTCACGCCATGTTCTTCACGGGGCTGGTGATGATGGTGGTGTACGCCTACATCCGCCTGGCGCCGTATCCGCGCCTGCAGCAGCACGTGGCTGCGCAGGAGTGGCCGCAGGCGGCCGAGCAGCTCGATCAGATTCGCTTGCTCGTGGCGACCAACCTGGCGCTCGGCATCGCCACCATCGCCACCGCGACCGTTGGGCGCGCGCTGCTGTAGTCGGCAGAGCCTGAGAAAGATCCACTGCGCGGCCCGATCTCGGCCTTGCAGGCCGCGGCGCTGCGAGACGCAGCGCCTCTTCGCCCCGTCCAAGCCCGCGCAGGCGGGCTTGGAGCCGCAGGGCTCAGCTTGCGCTGCTCGCCGTACCACTTCCGTACGGGTCCGCTGCTCGGCGCGACCTCGGGCCGCTCGCGCAGATTTTTCACAGGCTCTCAGCCTTCGTACTGCACCAGCTGCAGCGAATTGCCGGCCGGGTCCTGCAGCGTTGCCAGCCAGCCGCCCCAACCCTGCAGCTCTGGCTCTCCCGTGAACAGCACGCCATTGGCACTCAGTTGCGCGTGCGCGGCGCCGATGTCCTCGACCTCGAAGGACACGCCTGTAAAGCGGCCGACCAGCAACCGGTCCTCGGCGGGCGCATCGGGCGTCACCTGCTCGACCACCACATTGACGCCAGCCGCATCAAATACGGCAAACCCCGCTGCGATGTTCTGCGCGATGGGCTCGGCAAGCAGCGTCCGGTAGAACGGCAGCGCTGCCTGCAGGCTGTCCACAAAGAGGCGAACCCCGCCGAGTTTCATCTGATTCTCCGTCGATGGTGCACGTCGCATTCTGGCGCTCGATGCCGCTGCCTGTCGATCATGCGTGTGCCCAGACGGCCCTTGCGCAAGCTTCGGTGCCACGGGGCGCGTGTCACGGCGGCTTGACATTAAGATGCGCGCACTTTCAGACATTAAACGCGGATCCCGTCCATGGCCGTTGCATTTCCCTTTTCCGCCATCGTCGGTCAGGATGAGATGAAGCTTGCGCTGCTGGTGGCGGCGGTCGAGCCTGGCATTGGCGGCGTGCTGGTCTTCGGTGACCGCGGCACGGGCAAGTCCACCGCAGTGCGCGCGCTGGCCGCACTGCTGCCGCCGGTGAAAGTTGTGGTTGGCTGCCCGTACTCGTGCGCGCCGGACAAGCCGGCGGGCGTGTGTGCCGTGTGTGCGCCGGGGCCCGCGACCTCCGCGAGCGCCAGGGCCAGGCCGCGGGCGGAGCCAGCCAAGCTGAAGAGCGTCACGCACCCGTTGCCGGTGGTGGACCTGCCACTAGGCGCCACCGAAGACCGGGTGGTCGGCGCACTCGACCTGGAGCGCGCCCTGGCCCAGGGCGTCAAGGCCTTCGAACCCGGCCTGCTGGCGCGCGCCAACCGCGGCTTCCTGTACATCGACGAGGTGAATCTGCTCGAAGACCATCTGGTCGACGTGCTGCTCGATGTCGCCGCCTCCGGCGAGAACGTGGTCGAGCGCGAGGGCCTGAGCATCCGTCACCCCGGGCGGTTCGTGCTCGTGGGCAGCGGCAATCCAGAGGAAGGCGAGTTGCGACCGCAACTGCTCGACCGCTTTGGGCTGTCGGTGGAAGTGAAGACGCCCACCGACATGCAGCAGCGCATCGAGGTGGTCAAGCGGCGCGACGCCTTCGAGCGCGACTCCGGTGCCTTCATCGCGCATTGGCATGGCGAGGATGCCAAGGTCAGCAAGCGCATCACGGCCGGGCGCAAGCGGCTCGGTGAAGTCGAGGTGCCCGATGCCGCACTCGAGCGCGCCGCCACGCTGTGCATGAAGCTGGGCACCGACGGCCTGCGCGGTGAGCTGACACTGATGCGCGCCGCCCGCGCCCTGGCCGCACTCAATGGCGATCGCCGCGTCACCGACGAGCACCTGAAGCTCGTGGCGCCGATCGCGCTGCGCCACCGCCTGCGCCGCGACCCGCTCGACGAGACCGGCTCAACCGCCCGCGTGGAGCGCGCGGTGGCGGAGGTGTTTGGGGCGAAGGCGTGAAATGTGAAAAGTGAAACGTGAAACGTGGGTGACGGCCCCGACCTTTCACATTTCACGTTTCACCTTTCACAAAATGCCATGAAAGCCTCCGAACTCTGGAGTGACGCCATCGCGGCAGCGCATGTGCTCGCTGTCGATCCGGCGGCCATCGGCGGTGTGCTGCTGCGCGCCGGCGCCGGGCCGGTGCGCGATACCTGGCTTGCGCTGGTGCAGGACCTGCTGCCGGCCGGCACGCCGTGGCGGCGGATGCCGGTGTCGATCGCCGATGATCGGCTGCTCGGCGGGCTCGATCTGGCGGCCACCTTGCGCAGCGGGCAGCCGCAGTTCACCCGCGGGCTGCTCGCGGAAGTCGATACCGGCGTACTGGTGCTGCCAATGGCCGAGCGTGTCCCTAACGCCACTGCCGCCCGCATCGCCGCGGCGCTCGATGCGCGCGAGGTGCAGCTTGAGCGCGACGGGCTCGCGCGCCGCATGAGCACAAGCTTCGGCGTGATCGCGCTCGATGAGAGCGATGGTGACGACGAGCGGCCGGCGCATGTGCTGTGCGATCGGCTGGCGGTCATGCTCGATCTGTCGGCGCTGCCGCGTGCGGCGGCGCAGGCCGAGGTGCTCGCCGACATCACTGCCGCGCGCGCACGGCTGGCCGCAGTCACGGTGCCGGACGCACTGCTCGATGCACTGTGCGCCGCCGCTGCCGCCTTCGGCATCGACTCGATGCGCGTGCCGATCATGGCGTTGGCGGTCACGCGTGCCAGCGCCGCGCTGGCCGGCCGCACCGAGGCCGACGAGGAGGACGTGCAGCTTGCCGCACGGCTTGTACTCGCCGCGCGCGCACTGCAACTGCCCGCGGATGAGTCGGAGCAGGAGCCGGAGCAGGAACCAGAGCATGAGCCGCCGCCTGAGCAACCGCCGCAGAACGAGCAGGAGGCGGGTGACGACCAGCAACGCAGCCAGACGCTGCCCGACAACCTGGTGGTGGCCGCCGCGCTTGCCGCGATCCCTGACGACCTCCTGCTCAAGCTGAAAGCGGCGCGCCAGCAGGGCCGCCACCGCATGCCGGGACGGGCCGGTCAGATGAAGCAGTCGCATCAGCGTGGCCGCCCGGCGGGCACGCGGCGCGGGCCGCTGCTGGCCGGCATGCGGCTCGACGTGATCGAGACGCTGCGCACCGCCGCACCATGGCAGGCGCTGCGGCGGCGCGAACGCGCTGCACAGCAAGAATCGCTGTCGAGCGTCGGCGCGCAACCTGCAACGAGTGCGCCGCGTGTCCATGTGCGGCGCGATGACTTTCGCATCGTCAAGCGCAAGCAACCGAGCCAGACGACCACCGTGTTTGTGGTCGATGCTTCCGGCTCATCGGCCCTGCACCGGCTGGGCGAGGCCAAGGGCGCGGTGGAGCTGCTGCTGGCGCAGTGCTATGTGCGGCGCGATCGCGTGGCGCTGGTCGCTTTTCGGGGCCAGGGCGCGCAGTTGCTCCTGCCACCCACGCGCTCGCTCACGCGCGCGAAGCGCTCGCTGGCGCAACTGCCTGGCGGCGGCGGCACGCCACTGGCCGCGGGACTCGACGCGGCCTACACGCTGATCGAAGGCCTGCGCCGGCGCGGCGAGACAACCGTGATCGTGGTGATGACCGATGGCCGCGCCAATGTGGCGCGCGATGGCGCACACGGCCGTCCGCAGGCCGAAGCCGATGCGCGCGCCGCCGCCCGTCGCCTGCGCGCTGCCGGCGCACTCGGCGTGCTGGTGGACACCTCGCCGCGCCCGCATCCAGCCGCACGCGAACTGGCCGCCGACATGGACGCGCTGTATCTGCCGCTGCCGCACGCCGATGCGCGGCAAGTGTCACAGGCCTTGGCTGCCACTGGCGTGCGCTGACGGCGCACCTACGAGGCTTCGCGCCACAGTTGCGCGGGCGAGCGCAGCGCGCGGACGGCGCCAAACTCCTTGAGCGGAAATGCCAGCGCAAGTGCTGCGAGCACGATACCCACCGGCCAGTAGGCCGTCATCGCTGCTCCGGCTGCACCAGATGTCAGCATCAGCAGGGTGAAGATTACGAACGAAACATCAAGCCCGAGACTTCGCTTGCGTTTGGCATACCCATCGCGTGGCCGCACCGTGACGTTAGCCGCGACAAGCAGCGCCGCGATGGCCACGCCAATGGCGACAAACGGCAATGCGAAAAGCAGCATGGGCGCAATGCGCCAGGCCATCAAGCAGGCGAGCGCCGCGCCAGGAACGAACGCCAGGGTGGCGGCGGCCGCTGCCTTGTTCAGGATGAGCGCCAGCAACGACTGGCCGTTGGCGTAGGCCAGCTCCGGCGCCTCGTCCATGTTCAGTACCAAGGAGCACAGCGTCATGGCGAGGGAGCCGGCAAAGAGCACGAGCATCCCTGCCAGCAACGGCAGGCTCGCGGCCGAACGCTCTGCCTGCAGCAGCGACCAGGCGGCCGGCGTGAGATAGATGAGCGGCAAGGTGAGCTGGCTCAGCAGCAGTGAGTCCCGCCTGATGCAGCGTGCCTCCTTGCGTAAGGTCGCGCTCCACAGCCCGGCCTTGAAGGCGGTGCCTTGTTGCAACGCACCGCTCTTGCGCTTGCCGGTACTGGCAGCCGGCTGTACGGCGTGGACCAGCTGCCGCTCGAGCCGTACCCAGGCTAGCCATGCGATGGCGGCTGTCAGGAGCAGTGCGACGAGCAGGGCGAGCGGGTCGGCGCGGATGAACGCTGTCAGTGCGGCGCCGACAACGCTGGCGACTGGCATGACGGTGTCCTGCGAGTACAGCGTTGGCAGAACCTTGGCGAACGATTGCGATGCGAAGTAGAAGCCGACGCCGAAGACTGCGCCAAGAACTTGCAGGACAAGTCGCGCCCGACGCGTCCCCAGCGCTCGCACCACGAACAGTGAAAAAAGCAGTGCGACAGCAGTGGCGAGCAGCGCGCCAATGGGCAGTGACACATAAAGCCCCGCCAGCCAGAAGCGCCCCGTGACCACACCCATGTTGGCAAACGGCAGGACGACGAACGAGAGCGAGCCCAGGATGCTTGTCGCCACAACCAGTGTACGCGCCGCCAGCACCTTGGCCGGCCGGAGCGGTGCGCTGAGAAGCAGGTCGAGATCGCCGCGCGAGAACAAGGCCTCGACCCAGGCGTTCATCGCCAGCAGCAGCATGCCGATCATCGCGAGCAGAACAGCAATGCCAAGGGCGACCTGCGCTTGCGCATTCGAGGGCGCGCTGCGCGGCAGCTCTCGGCAGATCGACCACGCAAACAGATGCATGAGGACGAACGCAACGCCAAGCAGCGCCAGCACGCCGGCGCGACTGCGCCATGCAACGGCGCGCAACCGCAGCCGCAGTTCGTGCCGCACAAGCAAGCGCAGTTGGGCGTCCACGGTCCTCACCCAACCGTCAGGCGAAGAAACAGGTCCTCGAGTGTGGCCTCCGCCGAGCCCGCGCGCGAGCGCAGTTCGGCCAGTGTGCCTTCGCTGATGAGTTGGCCACGACAGATGATGCCGATGCGATCGGCGAGCCGCTCGGCGACTTCAAGGATGTGGGTGGTGAGCAGGACCGAGCTGCCAGATTGCACGTGCTGACGCAGCAGGTCCTTGACGAGGCGGGCAGCATGGGCGTCGAGTCCGGTGAGTGGTTCGTCGAGCATGAGCAGGGCCGGCCGATGTAGCAGTGCACCGGCCAGTGCGAGCTTCTGCTTCATGCCGCGGGAGAATTCTTCGCAGCGCTGGTTGGCGTGCTCCGCCAGTCCCAGCAGGTTCAGCAACTGGACGGCCCGCTCACGCGACTGGGTAGGGTCCATTTTCCAGAGCGCGCCGATGAACTCCAGGTACTCGAACGGCGTGAGCTTGGGATAAATCGCTGGCTCGTCGGCGATGTAGGCCAAATGCATCCGTGCGTCTTCGGGGTGCTCGAGTAGATCAATGCCGGCGATGCGCACGGCGCCAAAGTCCGCCTGCAGCAGTCCAGCGATGATGCGCAGCGTTGTGGTCTTGCCGGCGCCGTTTGGGCCGAGCAGGGCGTAGAACTCGCCGGGCGCAATGCTGAAACTCAGTCCTTGGAGTGCCGGCGTGCTGTAGTGCTTGTGCAGGTTGGCACACTGCAAGACGGGGTGAACCTTCGGTTCCATCAGCACGCTTTCGTGGCGATCGGGTCGGAGAGCAGACCCTGAACAGATTGGATTGTGGTGGCGCCGGGACTTGGGAAGCGCTCGCTAGCCGTGACCGGGTGGACAGACGCGCGGATCGGTGGAGTCGTGCAACGCCCCACACGCTAGCCTGCCATGGGGCAAAGCTTCATCGTGCAAGCCTTCATCGTGCAAATCTATTTGGGCCGGTACAACGCACACAGCTTGTTGCCATCCGGGTCGCGCACATAGGCCAGGTGCAGGACGCCGAGCGTGCCCTCGCGCTGCCCTGGCGGATCTTCGATCGACGTGCCGCCGTGCGCGACCGCCACGTCATGGAACTGCCGCACCTGCTCCGGCGAACTGCACTTGAAGCCGATGGTGCCGCCATTGGCGAAGGTGGCCGGTTCGCCGTTGATCGGTTGGCTGACGCTGAAAGTGCCGCCGTCATGCCGGTAGAACAGCCGCGTGTGGCCAGTCCCGGACTGGTTGCGAAACGGCTCGCCCACGCCGAGCACGCCAAGGAGTGCGTCGTAGAAGCGCTTTGATCGCTCGATATCGTTCGATCCGACCATCACGTGACTGAACATCGTTCTGTCTCCTCGTTCATTGCTGGTAAAGATGTTGCATGGCTGGCTCGCCGCGCGGACAATCGTGCGGCGTTAGTAGAGCGAAGCGGCTTGCCGCCTCGGCAGTTCCTGGTCGTAGGCCTTGCCGTCGATCGCATCGTTGGTCAGTGCGGACAGCATCTGGCCCGCGCTCGGCACGGCTGCCCTTGCCGTATGGTCCGTCGACCAAAGCGAGGACCGCAACAACGCGCGCCCGCACTGGAAGAACACGGCCTGCACTTTGATCTCCAGGACGCACTTCGGTGGCTGACCTTGCATGGCAAATTCAGCCAGCAGCATTGGGTCAATGCAAATGCGTGCCGTGCCATTGACCCGCAGCGTCTCACGCACACCCGGCACGAAGAAGATCAAAGCGACATGCGGATCGTGCAGGATGTTGCGCAAGCTGTCGATGCGGTTGTTGCCGCGGTGCTCTGGCAGCAGGATGACGCTGTCGCCTTGCATGCGGACCAGGGGTGCGGGGTCGCCACGGGGTGATGCATCGAGCCCGCCGGGCCCATTGGTCGCCAACACGGCGAATGGCGACTGTTCGATCCACGCTTTGTAGCTCGGATGAAGTGTCGGCAACTCCTTGCGGATCGACGCTTCACCAACCCGGTCAAAAAGCGCCTCGAGCGCATCGGTCGTGTTTACGTAGTGCATCGCAGGTTCAGCCTCAATGAGGGTGCGGTGTGGGAGCGGTCGGTGCGTCGTGACTCGCCCCGTGCGGACAGCCGTGCTTGTACGTCTGAGCAGCGGCCCTCGAATGCTTTCGTGGTTGGAGTCACGGCGGGATGAAAGAGCGCTGCAGCTTAAAGAGGGTCTGACTCACCAGTGCACGGACGTCTTCATGCCTTGAGTTGTCGCTGCTGCCCGCGTTGATCGCAGGCCCCAACCCAGGGGGTCCAAGCAACTGTTGTGCAGCAAAGTCAGCATGCAGTGCCGCTTCGCTCCAGCGACCGTCAAAGTGGCCTGGATGACGCTGCCGGTTCGGGAAGCGTTGGACAGCAAGTTCTGGAGGGCATGTGACGAGCACTTCAACACAACGGGTCCCAGCCGACTTGAGCCAGTCGATTGGTGTTCCGCTCGATTGAGATGAGCGCGGGCGCCGCCACCGAAACACGAGCACGGCCACGTTGAGCGCGTTTGCTCGATCCTGAGAGACTCCGTCCGCCGCCCGACTCGGCTGCGCCCTTGGTTGGACGTCAAGCGCCTCGACCTGCTGATTGAACAGCGATTCCAGAATCGTGTCCTTGTCGATCAGAGGCAGTTCCAGGTCCGCAGCGAGCCGAGTTCCGCGCGTCGACTTACCACTCGCGGGCAACTACCCGGGCCCATCCGAACAAGCCGCTCGCGCGGCCCTTCGGGATCAAACCTCGTTGGAGGAGGCTGGGCGTTCAATTTGGTCGGTGAACGTGTTAATTTGTTTACAGCTAAGGATATGTCGAACCGGGCTAGCGCTGCCATTGACATGCGGTAGTGCGGTTCTTTAGCGAGCAGCTGGTCGTGCTGTCGAAGTGTGATCGTCGGGGTCGTTGGTGATGCGTGTGTTGCAACCGCTGCAGCCGTTATCGCAGGACGCGTGGGGGTCCACTGCGTCAGCGGTCTCGGCGGTGTCGGTCGCGACGGCCGCAGCGGTCGCGTTTGCTTCGCAGGCGACCGCGGCGGTACTGGTCAACGCGCCGCCAGCGGCACCGCCGGCCTACTCGCGCAGCCGCTGTTGCGCGTCAACGCGCGGCGCGGGGCGGCGCGTTGTCCTGGCAGGTGCAACCGTGAGGTTCAACCGTGGCAAACGGGCGTGAAGATCCCGCTGGAGAGCGCGGCGGTCTGCCAGGAGGAGCAGCTGCGGCGGCGGGCCGCGCGTTCGCGTGTGTGGGCGCTGGTGCCCGCAAGGTACGGCTGTGCGGGATCCACTGCGGCCGTGACGGCGGTGCGGCCTTGAGTCGTCAAGCCAAGAACGACGGCGAGCCCGGGCGCGTTCGCCGCGTGCGTCCCGGGGTCGCTTCTGAACGCATTGCCCGGGGCACGGGCGGGTTGCGCAGCGCATGAACCGGGGCGGGTTCTCGCTGCCGACTGACGTGGCGCCGGACGTGGTGGCACCGCAGGTGCCGGGTGCGGCTGGCGTGCCTGGTGCGCAGGTTCCTCGCACTGTCAATGACGGCGAGATTGCCCGGCGTTATGCGGGTGAAGGCGGCTCCCAGCTTGGGGGGGTGGTCCTGGCTGGCGAAGTCGTGGGAGCCGCCCTTCAGGTTGGGACGGTACTGCTGGGGGTAGCTGCACAACTTGCGAGGGATCGCCACGCGCAGAGCGAAGAACTACGCGCGAGCACGATGGCCCTGGTGGCGAGGTCCTGCTCGGCCTTGAAAGAACGGTTCCCGCAAGAGGCCAGCGCGCTGCAGGGGCGGGTGAGCCAGGCGCTGCGCGGGGGCGCGGCGGCCGTCGCACAGTTGGCGCGGGCGCTGATCAGCAATCCGAACGCTGTGTTGGAAGGCGCAGGATCGCAGGCGAGCCCGACCGTGCGCGCCGAGCTTCGTGCAGGTTCTGCTGCGGCGCGTTCGCCTTCTGTTGCCGCGGCGCGCACAGACCCGCCGCGTGCAACGGTTGCACGCACGCAGGCTGCGTTTGCGCCGCAGGCGCCCGCATTGTTGCCGCAAGACCGCACGGCCGTGCAAGCGCTGCCGGAAATGTTGCCCACCACAGGGGTGCTCAACGCGCTGAACACGCCTGGCGTTTCCACGCCGCGGACATCGGCCGTGCCGTTGGACTCTGCCGCAGCGCTCGGTGCGCAGCATGCGGTCGGCAATGCAATGGGTAATTCGGTCGTGGAGGGGATGCGGCCTGCAGCGACAGCTAACGGCGGCACAGACTATCTCTTCGACACGCCGCGCAGTGCCATCGACGACCCACTGGCCGAGTATCGCGGAGGTGCGCGGCCGGATTACTCCCTGGCGGTGCCGGGAGCGCGGTTGGGGAATGCCGGAGCAGCCCCGGACAACAACCCGGTGCAGGCGGCGGGCCCGACCCGCGGATTGGATGTGTATGTGCAAAACAGCGGCGGCGGTTGGCAGCTGAACAGCCGCGGCAGCGTGTCTGCGCCGCAGACGTCGGTATCCATCGACCCCGATACGGGTGTGGCGCTTTATGCCATGCAGCAGCCGGGACCGATCCAGATGCGCCCGCTGCCGCCGCTGCAAGGGCCCCTTGCGGCCCCGGGCAATCCCAGCTTCGGTCAGCAATACACCGCGGCAGTGCGCGACACCTTTGAAAACATCTACGGCGATCTGGATCGCGTCGGCGCCGATCCGGCGACCTCGGATACGGTGCGCGCCATGGCGGCCATGGTGCGCAACCCGGCTACGTGGTTCGGCCAGACGGTGACCGGCGTGGCGACGCTGGGCGCTTACGGGCTGGACGCTTCGTTTCGCGGGGAGGTCAATCAAGCCATTGGCAGGTTCCTGGCCAACGACCCGATCAACACCGCCGAGCGGGCGTTCAACCGGTATCTCGAATCAGCCTCCGGGCTGGAGATCCTGCGCGACAGCGTCAACGTGATCGCCGGGGGCGCGATCGGCACGCCGGTCGCCAAGTTGCCGGGCATGGCCTTGGGCAAGGCGGCGTCGCTGGCGGGCACGACAGGCAGAACGCTGCTGAGTTGGTCGCAGCGGCTCGGGGACTACAGCCTCGAATGGCCGACGCTGAACGGCAGTTTCCGCCAGGCCGGCGCGTTCGCGGTGCCGAGCATCCGCAATATGCGCGCAGATGCGACCGCATTACTGCCTGACGGGTTCGATCTGGTGCGAATCGGCCGTGGCGGTGCTGCGATCGTGCGCTATGGTGACGACACGTTCTATTCGGTGCCGAAGAGCCAGTACGCGCTGATGCCCGAGCTGCGGACGTTGGACACGATGGGCGATGTGTTCACGCGGCGGGTGCAAACGATCGCGGATCGTTTCAACCCGCTAATGGACCTGAGTGAGGCCCAGTCCTTGCGACTGAGCGCAACTCCCGGCGGCTGGATGAGAGACAGGTTCCTGAGTTCGTACAAGGGGTCGTATGTTGACAAGGAGTTCGGCCGAGAACTGCCCTATATCTCCGGCAGCGCTGATTTCGCGAAGATGTCGGTAGGCCCCGATGTTGTTCGCATTGGAGGTGGGGCAGGCGGACTGAGCTACGAGATCACGCAGTACACGCCGTCGTTGAACGCCATCTATTCTCACACGCGCAAGTACTCAGATGATTTGCTGCGCTACGTGCTCTATAGGTGATGCATGGGCTATCAGCTAGATGGAAGAGGCGATATCCGCAATCAGTCACTCATTGGCGAAACCGTGGTTCTATCGGAAAGCGCGTGCCACGGGCTCGTAGACTCCACCCTGTCGTCGTGCACTTTGAAGCTGGCCCAAGAATCCAGTCGATGGCCCATCGTGATCGTTGGGACCACAGTTGTCGATAGCGATGTCATCGCTGTGAAGCGCCAGAAGGACGACCGCCTGTTCAAGGCGCGCTTCATCAACTGCCGCTTCCACGGCATCTTCAGCGGCATCGACTTCGGTCGCTCGCACAACACGGAGCGCGACGGAGACTTCGGCGCCATTGAGGGTTGCGACTTCACCACCGCCACGCTGGACGGTTGCCGGTTCGTGAATACCGATGTGTCGACACTGACGTTCCCTCGCGATGGGCACGCCGTGCTGGTCGAGCCCTACAAGCGAGCCGCTGACGTTGCAGCAATCGCATGGCCTGGCCACCTGGGGCAATACATGGAGATCTGCACCGCAAGGCCGGAGTCGTTCAAAGCGTTAGTCATGCACCTGCCATCGTTGGCTCACTTGGTGCGATGCACGGAAGACGAGGTGAAAGAGGCCTTGCAGAAGTTCGGCGGTGTGGTGATGGAACGATAAGGGGTTCGATTTATTTCTTGGCCACCTCAATCCGACTGACCACCTCCGCCGCCGTCACGATCGGCATGCCTTGGTAGCTCCGCAGTAATTGGAGGGGTCACCGGACTCCTGACGATCGATTGGTATGGCGGAAGGGGGCAGGGCACAACTGCCATCCAAGTGTGTCATCGGCAATCGAATGGGTTGCAGGCAGATGAATTGCCGCCGTCGCGCTCTTGTGGCGCTTGCGCTCGTTCACCGCGTCGCCGGTCGCCAGTAAGCGATGCCGCGCACGCCATCGTGCTCGACGCGCCCGCGCAGACCGTGGCGCTGCAGCGCCGCCAGCAAGCTGGCCGAGTCGTCGGCGCCGATGATGGTGAGCTTGCGCTGGATCTCGATGCCGAACTCGGCGCGTGCCTGCGCCTCGGCCATCGCCTCGACATCCGCGGGCGTTGCCTGCACCTGCGTGAACTGCGGCTCTGCACTGCCGGCCTGTGTCTGGATGCGCCAGGTAGCGCGGTCGCTGCTGCAGTACTGCACGCTGCCGCCGCGATGTTCACTGCCACTGCTTGCGCTGCCTGCGTCGAGTGCAAGCAGACAGATGATCAGCACCGTGCACATCGTCAGCGGCGCGCCCGCATCGCAAGGGGCTTGGCGAGCAGGTCGCGCACGATCGGGTTGGGAAAGCGGCGGCTGGGCGAGATGGCGTAGAACGACTCGTGGATCGCCGGGATCTTGCAGCGTTCCACCAGCAGGCCGGCCTTGAGTTCGTCGCGCACCACCACGGGCGGCACCAGCGTCAGCGCATCGGCCTCGCGTGCCACCAAACGCAGCATGGCCATGTCGTCGACTTCCGCCAGCACCACAGGGCGGATGCCGGCCTGGTCCATGGCCAGATCAAAGGCGGCGCGCAGGCTGCTGGCCGCGCCCGGCAGCACCACCGGCTGCTCGCGCAGCGCCTCGGGAAACTTGAGCTTGCCGCTGCCCGCTGATGGCTGGCTCACGAGGCTCGCGGGCTGCTGCGCCAGCAAGTGGCTGTGCCATTGCGTGCTGGCATCGCGCGGTGCCGGCTGGTTGGACAACACCAGGTCGAGCGTGTGCGCGGAGAGCATGGCCAACAGCTCGCGCAAGGTGGCCGAGTGCAGGACGAGTTCCACATCCGGGCGGCGCAAAAGCGGCTGCAGCAGCTGCATCTGAAAGTTGCGGGACAGTGTTGCAACCGAGCCCACGCGCAGCGCCTTGCGCCGCTCGGGCGCCTGGTGCTTCAGCGTGCTCACCAATTCATCGCCGGCCTGGAAGATCGAATCGGCATAGGCCAGGGCGATGCGGCCCGCCTCGGTCAGGACCAGCTGGCGGTTGCGGCGCTCGAACAGCTGCTGGCCAAGACGCTCCTCGAGCTGCTTGAGCTGGATCGACAGCGCCGACTGCGACACATGCAGCTGCTGCGCCGCCCGCGTGAGGCTGCGTGCATGGGCAATCGCCCAGAAGTAGCGCAGGTGGTGATAGTTGAGCTGGGGCATCGGGGAGAAGGGTGGGCAGGGGAGCCCGTTTCGGTGACGCGGCGACTTTAACGAAAAACGAACGAAGGCTCGGGATCGTTGAGCTTGCGTCGCTTGCTCGGCGTGCGGGCGAGGGCTGGAGGTCGTCATTCAGCGCGCACATCAAGGGCGCGCCACGGTCGCAAGGCCGGACGCTGCTTGGTTCTTGCCAACGGAGCGGGTCGGAGTCGCCTTGCTGCTTGCGACTGCGGCTGCCTTCGGCGCGCTGCTGCGCCGCGCCATCGGTCTATGTTGACCTTGCCACAGTTGTCGTCCCCTGGTTGTCACCCAAAGTGTCAAGCTAGGTTGACGCAGGGCAAGCCACCGGTGCCCGCCGCGGCTAGGCTGCCTTTCGACACTTCTCATCCTTGGAGCAGTCGATGCGCGTCGTTCTCATCCACCCCAACTATCACTCGGGTGGGGCCGAAATCGCCGGCAACTGGCCGCCGGCCTGGGCCGCGTATCTGGCCGGCTCGCTCAAGACCGCGGGCTACACCAGCCTGCGCTTCATCGACGCGATGACCGACCGGCTGGACGAGGAGCAGGTGCGTGCTCTGCTGCGCGAAGAAAAGCCCGATCTCATCGGCTGCACCGCAATCACGCCGGCCATTTACAAGGCCGAGCGGCTGCTGCAGATCGCCAAGGAAGAGCACCCGAGCGCTGTCACGGTGCTCGGCGGCATTCACGGCACGTTCATGTACCAGCAGGTGCTCACCGAGGCCCCATGGATCGACGTGGTGGCGCGCGGCGAGGGCGAGGTGGTGCTGGTGAACCTGGTGCGGGCGATCGAGCAAGGCCGCTGGCCGGCCGAGCGAGCAAGCATCAAGGGCATTGCCTATGTCGAGGCCGAGCATGTGGTCGCCACCCCTGCCGAGGCAACGGTCAAGGACCTGGACTCCATCAAGCCGGATTGGTCAGTGCTCGATTGGGAGAAGTACGTCTACATCCCCATGGGGCGGCGCGTTGCGATCCCCAACTTTGCCCGTGGATGCCCGTTCACTTGCAGCTTCTGCTCGCAGTGGAAATTCTGGCGCGACTACCGGGTGCGCGATCCGAAGAAGGTGGTCGATGAGATCGAGCAGCTCGTGCGCGAGCACGACGTGGGCTTTTTCATCCTCGCCGATGAAGAGCCCACCATCCACCGCAAGAAGTTCATCGCCTTCTGCGAGGAACTCATCGAGCGCAAGCTGCCGGTGCTCTGGGGCATCAACACGCGCGTCACCGACATCCTGCGCGACGAGGCGCTGCTGCCGATGTACCGCAAGGCCGGTCTCATCCACGTTTCCTTGGGCACTGAGGCGGCTGCGCAGCTGAAGCTCGAGCGCTTCAACAAGGAAACGACGATCGCGCAGAACAAGAAGGCCATCCAACTGCTGCGCAAGGCCGGCATCGTGGCCGAGGCGCAGTTCATCGTGGGCCTGGAAAACGAGACCCGCGAGACGCTCGAGGAGACCTATCGCATGGCCGAGGACTGGAAGCCCGACATGGCCAACTGGGCGATGTACACGCCGTGGCCGTTTTCGGACCTGTTCCGCGAGCTTGGCGACAAGGTGCAGATTTTCGACTTCGAGAAGTACAACTTCGTCACGCCGATCATCAAGCCCGAGGCGATGGAACGCGCCGAACTCCTCGACCGGGTGATGCACAACTACAAGCGGTTTTACCTGAAGAAGACCTTCTTCTCCTATCCGTGGATCCGCGACAAGGTCAAGCGCAAGTACATGCTGGGCTGCCTGAAGGCGTTTGCCAAGAGTGGCTTCGAGCGCAAGTTCTACGACCTGGGGCGGGTCGGCTACACCGGGTCGCAGTCACTTAAGAACGTGGACTTCCAGTTCGACAAGACGCGCAACCTGTCGCACGAGCAGATCGTCGAGTTCGCCAGCGTGCCAGTGGGCCGCAAGTCGCTGCGGGTGGACGAGAAGACTTTGCAGGTGCAGATCAAGGCCTGCGGCGGCGGCACCGAGCAATTGGCCGACAGTGGCTTGCCGTATGAAGAGGTGGTCGGCAAGGTGGCCGATCCCAAGCGGCAGGACCAGTCGCAACTGGCCGCGGCCACGTTGTGCGGGGGCGGTGGGCAGTGGGAAGAGCCAGAGGAGGCGCTCATCACCGAAGTGCGGCGGGACAGTGCCGCGCAGCAAGCCAGGCAGGCAGTGCAGAAGGCTGGGCTGCAGGTGGGTCAGACCCCGGCTCAGACTGCGGCGGGACAGACGGCAACCAAGGCCAGCTAGCCATGGCATCGGCGGTCGCGGGCCACGGCGCCGCGGCGCGCATCGGCCCCAACGCGATCACGCGCATGGCCGAAGCGCTGGGCATCCTGAAAGGTGCCGCGGCACAGCAGGGCGTGTTCGCGCGGGCGCAGCTTGCGCACTATCTGGACGCACCGCCGCAAAGCATGGTCGACGAGACCGATGTGCAGCGCCTGCACCGCGCCGTGCGCAGCACCTTCGACGCTGATGCCGCGCGCGGCATTGCGCGGCTGGCCGGCGAGCGCACCGGCGACTACTTGCTGGCGCACCGCATTCCGCGGCCGGTGCAGGCCGTGCTCAAGCATCTGCCGGCACGACTTGCGGCACGGGTGTTGCTGACGGCCATCCACCGGCACGCGTGGACCTTTGCAGGCTCCGGGCGTTTCACGGCGCTGCCTGGGCGTCCGATCAAGCTGGCCATCACGCACTGCCCCCTGTGCCGCAACGACGCTGCTCTCGATGGTACTGTCCAATGCGATTACTACGCCGCCACCTTCGAACGCCTGCTGCGCACCCTGGTGCATCCAGAGATTCGCGTGGTCGAGGTTCAGTGCGAGGCGGCCGGTGGCAGCGCCTGTGAGTTCGAAGCGCGCTGGTAGCGCGGGGTCGCAGCGCGCCGCGCAGGGTACCGAGGCAGAGCCGGCGCGCAATGTACGTCAGCGTGGCCAGGGCCGTGGCCAGCATGAGGGCAAGCCCAACGATCCAACTGCCTCGCACCTGCGCATTGGTGCGGGCTTCTTCGATGGCTGGACGCCGGGCGACTGGCTGCTGCTACCGTGGGCGACGATGAACGACCGGCTCGACTGGCGCACCGACGGCGCCCACTGGCCCAATCGCACCGCCAGCCGTTTTGTGGCCGCGGCCGGGCTGCGCTGGCACGTGCAGGTGGCAGGCGCGGGCCCCGTGCTGCTACTGCTGCATGGCACCGGTGCCTCCACCCATTCCTGGCGCGACCTGCTGCCGTTGCTGACGCAGCATTTCACGGTGGTGGCGCCGGATCTGCCCGGCCACTGCTTCACCGACCCGCTGCCACGCGCCCGCCTGAGCCTGCAAGGTATGGCCGACGCACACGCCGCGCTGCTCGAAGTGCTGCAGCTGACGCCGGTGCTGGCAGTCGGCCACTCCGCAGGCGCCGCGATCCTTGTACAAATGGCGCTGGACCAGCATCCGGCACCGCAGGGCATCGTCAGCCTGAACGGCGCGCTGCTGCCCTTTGGCGGTTGGGCAGGCGTGCTGTTTGCGCCCATGGCGCGCATGATGACCATGACGCCAATTGCCGCAACGCTCTTTGCCCGCCGCGCGCGCGATCCACACGCGGTCGCTCGTCTGGTGGCAAGCACCGGCTCGACCATCGAGCCGGCCGGCGTGGCGCTCTACCAGCGCCTGATGAGCGCACGCGGCCACGTGGCCGGTGCGCTGAACATGATGGCCAACTGGCAACTCGGTCCACTGGCGGCCCGCCTGCCATTACTGAAGACGCCGCTGGTGCTGGTGGTGGGTGAGAACGACGGCACCGTGAATCCCGCCGAGGCGGCCCAGGTGCAGGCGCGGGTGCCAGGCGCGCGGCTGGTGCGGCTAGGCGGGCTCGGTCATCTGGCGCATGAGGAGGCGCCCGGTCGGCTGGCCGCGGTGATCACTGCGCAAGCACAGGCCCTGGGGGTGCTGCCGCAGCCCGGTGCAACACAACAGACTGCGACGAAGGCGACCGCTTTCTCAGTCGAGGCAGGGCCGGAAACTGCAGCCAACCCGGCCCACAACGGCCGGCGGTGCGAGAACGCCTGAACTCGCAGGCGAGCAAGTAACGCGAGCCGCAAACGCGAGCAGCCTGCGCGGCGCCTGCGCAAGCTGCAATTGCCCGTCAGTCCTTCCGATCTTCAGCTCTTCAGATCGTCAATGAGTGCGACGTACTGCTTCATGGCGTCATCTGTGCCCGTGCCTTTGAGCTCGTTCCAGGCATCCCACTTGGCGCGACCCACCATGTCGGTGAAGCCCGGGCGCTTGCCGTCGACGTCGCCGGTCGAGGCCTGCTTGTACAGCGCATAGAGCTTGAGCAGCGTTTGATTGTCCGGCCGCTCAGGCAGATTCTTCGAATCCGCCACGGCTTGCTCGAACTTGCCCTTCAGGTCGCTCATCTCGGTCTCCGCAGTGTTGTGGTCGCTGTCGTGATCACTGTGTTGTTCCTGCTGCCGTGATTGCCAGCGAGCAGCGTTGCGAAGCTATCATAGGTCGACGCCCACGCAAGAAATACACATGAGTGCTCGCACAAAAGAGTGCCGCGCAACGCCAGGTTGCGACCGCACCCTCACCTTAGGAAGACATCCATGGCCCGAACCGATGCCGCCGTGCGCCGGCTGAAGTCCCTGCTGCCGGCTCGTGTGCGCATGTCGCCGGTGGACACGGCGTGGCTGCGCATGGATGCGCCAGGCAATCTGATGATGATCGTGGGCGTCGACCTGTTCGAGGGCCCGTGCGATGTGGCGCGCCTGAAGCGCGTGCTGGAAGCCTCGCTGCTGCAATACCCGCAGTTTCGCAGCCGTGTCTTGATGGATCCCAGTGGCGCGTGGTGGGAGCCGGCGCGCGACTTCGACCTCGACCAGCATCTGGTGCGGATCGGGCTGCCCGGCAGGGGCGGCAAGGCCGAGTTGCAGAAGCTGGTGGCAACGCTGGCGGCGCAGGCGCTCGACCCCATGCGCCCGCTGTGGCAATTCCATCTCGTTGAGAACTACGACGGCGGCCACGCACTGATCGTGCGCATTCACCACTGCATCGCCGACGGCATTGCACTGATCGGCGTGCTGTTGTCGATGACCACGCAGTCGCCGACGGATGAGGACCCGCAGTTGCCAGTGCGCAAGCGCAGCAAGGGCGAAGACGGCGACTGGTGGGAGCAGCTGCTGCACCCGTTCACCAGCGGCACGGTCAAGGTGCTCGATGCCACCGGCGACATCGCATCCAAGGTGCTGCAGGCCTACGGTGCGGTGCTGAACGACCCCAATTTGGCGAGCGAAGCCGCTGGCGATTACGCCAAGATGGCCACCCAGGTGTCGCGCGACATTGCTGGGCTGGCGCTGATGGAGACCGACACTAAGACGAGCCTCAAGGGCCGGCCTGGCGGCTCCAAGGTGGTGGCCTGGAATGAACCCTTGCCGCTGCCCGATGTGAAGGCAGTGGGCAAGGCGCTTGGATGCTCGGTCAACGATGTGCTCCTGGCCTGCGCCACCGGCGCGCTGCGCGGCTATCTGCTCGACCGCGGTGACGATCTGGAGGGCGCCGAGCTGCGCGCCATGGTGCCGGTCAACCTGCGTCCACCGGGCAAGTCCAAGACACTTGGCAACAAGTTTGGCCTGGTGCCGCTGCTGCTGCCGGTGGGCATCGACAACCCGGTCGAACGCGTGCTCGAAGTGCATGCGCGCATGCAGCAGCTCAAGTCGGGCTACATGCCGGTGCTGGCGATGGCGCTCCTCGGCATGGCCGGCATGGCGCCGCGCATGCTGCAGCGGCAGGTGCTCGACCTGCTCGCAAGCAAGGCCACCGCCGTGATGACCAATGTGCCTGGCCCCAACCAGCCGCTGTACATGGCCGGCAGCAGGCTCAAGCAGATGATGTTCTGGGTGCCGCAATCGGGCGACATTGGCGTGGGCCTGTCGATCCTGTCGTATGCCGGCGCCGTGCAGTTTGGACTCATCACGGACAAGAAGCTGTGCCGCGATCCGCAGGCCATCATCGACCGCTTTGCGCCCGAGTTCGAGAACCTCGTGCATGCCGTGCTGCTCATGCCATGGGACAGCGAGGTGCCCGCCGAGATGGCGCGGCGCTCGCTTGAAGCAACCGAAGCTCTTGCGCAGGCGGCCGATCACCTGTCGCACCGGGACGGCTCGGAGGAGCAAGCCGCTGCAAAAGCTGCAGCACAAGCCGAAACTACGGTGGGCGGGCCCGAACTGCGACTGCCGTCCAGCCGCGCCGCTGGCAAGAAGTCGCGCGCCAAGTCACCGGTCGTGATCAAGACGGTGGCTGCGAAGGGCAGGGGGGCGAAGGCGCGACTGACAAGTGCTGCCGCCGACGCTGGTGGCAGCAATGGCAGCAACGGCAGCAACGGCCGTGGAGTGCCGGCGGGACTTCGCAAGCGCAAGAGCGCATTTGCAGCAGCGCGCGGTCGCTAGCCCGGACGCTTAGCCCGGATGTTTCACCAGTCACTGTTGTATGGGCCTGGTGGAGCAAGTGACCGTGCCATTTGGGCGTTTCTGATGGTGTAACCGGTGCATTGATG
>JBIIZX010000221.1:0-5902 GCA_044346055.1 Burkholderiaceae bacterium
GCCAGCCGACCGACGTGACGCGCTCTAAGGAGCCGATCAAGATCGTCCCGGCCCAGGAGCAACGACCCGCCAAGGCGCCGACCGGCGCGCAGCGTCAGGTCGCGGTTCTATCAATCGCACTCGACGTCGTGAAAGGCGAGGTTCGCTCGGCACGTGTCACGTCGTCGAAGCGGATCGCCTCGTACGCGCCGAAAGTGTTCGCGCGGCTCGCAGGGGATTGGGAAGTCATCATTGAGGGCGAAACGCGGAAGTCGTTCTACGTCAACAACCCGGCGCTGCGCGAAGCAGAAGCACACCCGAGTTCCAATGACCGCTATCAGTGGGTTGGCGAGACCGGGGCGATCGACTGGCCGCTGGTTGTTCCACTCTACGACGGTGACCGCGCGCTGGGCGCCCGTTCGATCACGATCCGCGACACCCGGACCGGCGCAACGATCCTGCAAACCGATCTGTAGTGGGACCGGACATTCGTACGAAGGGCGACGGCTCGTTTCGCGCGTGCCAGCCCACCGTTGCGGTTCGGTCGCGCCGTAGCTGCTGCGACCGGCGTGGAGCAAGAGATGAAACTACTGGCTGCAGTGATCGATGAGATTTGGGCGGAGCTGCTGCGGATGGTTGAAAGTCCGAGCCGAGATGGCAGTTGATGACGGCATGGCTGTCAGCAGTGAGCCGGGCGGCCGCGTGAGGCATGGTGCGGAGTGACCCTAAGGGTCCCGCGAGCAGGTGATGGCCCCTCAGAAGTGCAGAAAGCTAGCTCCATCTAACACTCGGACACCGACAAAGTGGCCGTGCCAGCGCGAAGAGCCCGTGGCAAAGCAGATCTTCATCCAGATTCCTGCGTATCGCGACCGTGAGCTGTTGCCCACGCTCGAGGCACTCTTCTCGACCGCGGCGCGGCCAGACGAACTGCGCGTCGTGCTGTGCTGGCAGTTCAGCAACGATGAGGCGTGGCTGGCCGGTGAGTTCAAGCGCTGGCCGCAAGTGCAGGTGATTCCCGTCCGTGCGGAAGACAGTGCGGGTGTGAACTGGGCGAGGCATTTGATGAGCCAGGCTCACGACGGAGAGCCGTACATTCTCTTCTTGGACTCGCATCACCGCTTCGTGCCGGGATGGGATGAGCTGGCGCTGTCGATGCACAGAGAGCTCGAGGAAGCAGGTGTCGAGAAGCCAATCCTCACGGCTTATCTCCCGCCCTACGAGCCTGCAAACGATCCAGCGGGACGAACGAGCACGGTCTTCAGGATTGGGCTGAACGAGCGCAGGGAGGGTCTCGCCTTTGTCCTGCGCGGAGCCTCTGTTCCTAACTGGCAGTCCCTACAGGCGCCTGTGCCGGCGCACTTTGCGTCGCTGCATTTCCTGCTCGCGCGCAGCGCGTTCCTTCATGACGTGCCGGTCGACCCAGAGCTGTACTTCTTCGCCGACGAGATCGCGATCGCACTGCGGGCCTTCACGCGCGGATACGACCTGTTCCATCCACACCGGATGGTCGGTTGGCACCTCTACGACCGCAGCCTTCGGGTCACACACTGGACCGATCACCCTGAATGGAGGCAGCAGAACGCGGCATCTATCCTGCGGCTGGCGGCGCTGTATCGCGGGGAATGTCGCGGCGAGTTCGGCATTGGCGAGGCGCGCAGCGTGCGTGATTTCGAGGATCGGGCCGGAGTCCGGCTCATCGCAGCGCCCGATACGGCGTGAGAACGCGGACCGAGCCGAAAGATGACGCGTGAGCCACTGGTCGTTGTTGGCGCCGGCATGTGCGGATTGGGGGCAGGCCAGGGCGGAGCGCCCGTGTTCGAGGCGAGCGAGCGGCCAGGGGGCGTCTGTCACTCCTACTACATGGACCTTGCGGGACTGCCGTCACCAAAGAGCGGTTGCTGTTTCCGGTTCGAGCCGGCTGGCGGGCACTGGCTCTTCGACGCCTCTCCAAGCACACAGGCGGCATTCCAGCGCGTGACGCCATTGCGGTCGCACGAACGCAAGGCAGGCATTTTTTTCGCCAACAGCGGCGCACAGGTCCCCTACCCGATCCAGGATCACTTGCACGCGTTGCCACGCGCTGTGCGCGCGCTTGCGCTGGATGAACTTGCTGCGCCACGTGGCGATAGCGAGGCGCAATCGTTCGGCGACTGGCTGCTCGAGACCTTCGGGCCGACACTTTGCGAGCTCTTCTTCCTGCCGTTCAATGAGCGGTACACGGCGGGTCTGCTCGACCGGATCGCGCCGCAGGATCTGCACAAAAGTCCGCTCGACATGGAGCGGGTGCGCCGTGGCGCAGTAGAACTGCTGCCGGCCGGCGGCTACAACCCGGTTTTCCAGTATCCGAGTGCGGGCCTGGATGTGCTCGCGCAAGGACTGGCCACCGCATGTCAGTTCCTGCCCAATCATCGGTTGGTGGCAGTCGATGCAAGGTCGCGGAGGCTCCAATTCGAGAACGGACGTGAGCAGACGTTCGACCGGCTGCTGTCAACGATTCCGCTACCGGCCTTGGTCGAGATGTCCAGGCTGAGCGCGTTGCCGTGCACAGATCTCGCCACAGGCGTCGCAGTCGTGAACATCGGTGCGTTCCGCGGGCCGAGGTGCCCGAGCGTCCATTGGCTGTACTTGCCGCACTCACAAAGCGGGATGCATAGAGTGGGCCTGTACAGCGAGGTCGACGCTAGCTTCGTGCCGGAGGGTCGAACGGACAGGTACGTGGCGCTCTACGTGGAGACGGCCTTCGTGGCTGGTGCGGCACCAGACCCCGCTGGACAGGACGCGTTGATGCGAGCAGTGATCAAGGAGCTGCAGGAGTTTGGTTTCATCGGAAAAGTGTTGGCGACGAGCGTTTCGGTCACTGATCCTGCCTACACGTGGCGGGCGATCGGCTCGAACTGGGCAGCCACGGTCAGGGAGGAGCTGGCAGAGCACGGTATCGAGTCGATTGGCCGCTATGGCGCATGGCACTTCCAAGGCATGGGGGCATCGTTCGAGGAGGGGATTGCGGCTGCAGTCAGAAGCACAGGCAGCACGACCCGGTAAAGGCAAGCAGGACTCACGGAGGCGAAGCAATGAAAACAGCAGCAGACATACGACGTGCACTGACCGGAAAGTATGGTCACAAGATCAACCCCGATATCGTCGAGGAGCTCGCACGAGATCTCGCGCAGGCTCTGAAGGACGGGAGTCAGCCCGCTCCAATGCAGCCCCCGTTCGAAGTGGGCTGGATGGATTCGTGGGTGGCGCACTGGACATACCACAACGGCATCAAGACCGCGGAGCAGCGGACGCCCGAACTGGCAACTGTCCTGCGCGCCATGGCCGACTTGAAATTCAATGAGCGCCTGGGGGAAATCACGAGGTTCGTGCGGGACCGCACGCGGCTTGCCACACCACCTGATGCCGGGCCGCCGGAACCAGGCACGCCGCCGGCGGGACCTGCCCGGATCGGCGCAGTGCCGCCCGATGCGGGTCCGCCGGAGCCAGGAGCTCCGCCAGCTGGTCCTGCGAGCATCTTGGGGCGCTTGGGCAGCCTGTTCGGCGCGCCGGACGGCGGGCCTCCGGAACCAGGCACGCCGCCGGCGGGGCCCGGGTCGATCTTCGGCGGAGGGATTTTCGCGGCGCCTGAGCCACCCGATGGCGGACCTCCAGAGCCTGGCGTGCCCGATCCTCCGACGCCCGGACCGTCGCCTGGACCCGACTCGCGCGCGCTGAACGAGAATCCCTGGGTGTTGTACTGGTTCGTGTCGCTCAGGGCGCCCGAGTTGCTGTCGGTGATCGACGCCCACTTCACGCGCCGACTGCGCGATTTGGCGATTTCGCACCCGCGTGGCGCATAACGCTGCGGCAGGCGGGGCGCAGCAGGCGCCCCGCCGCTCGAGCAACAACACGGAGTGGCAACGATGACGGACGTCGCGCCTAACCAGGCTGCTGAACTCGCGCAGGCGCGCGCTAGTGCCAACCGGCGCCAAACTCATTGCAGGTACCGCGGTGTCTTTGGCGAGGCGCTGAGCCAGCAGATTTTCCAGCTGGCAGTGTGCAAGCGGGGCGTGTTCGCACCGTCGCGTACGTCACCAAACAAGCTATATCCCGACTGGCGTCGATCGACGGTCATCTACGACGACCAGCTCGGGGGCGTCTATGGCACGCTGCAGCAGGCGGTCCTTCAGCGGATGCCCACGGCGATGTCGCTTCTCTGCATTGACGCATTCGAGATCGATTCGATCGAGCTGCAGCTCACGAGCCACAACGACGGGGAGTACTACCACTGGCACACCGACAACGGAACTGCGGCGACGGCCGCGCGGACACTGACTTTCGTCTACTACATCCATGGACAGCCCAAGGGATTCAGCGGAGGCGAGCTGGTGCTGTACGGCGACGATGGGTCTGCCGAGACAGTTGAGCCGGAAAGCGATTCGCTGGTGCTGTTCTCGTCGTCGCGCAAGCACGAAGTCTTGCCGGTCGGTTGTCCGAGCCAACGCTTCGAGGATGGTCGGTTCACCCTGAACGGTTGGGTGCGACGGCGCATGCCCCAGACGATGCCCGATCACTTTGGCTACTGGATCTTCTCGCCACCGAAAGATGTGGTTTCACCAGTGCTGGATGCGATGCCGGTCAATGCGCCGGCGCCGCGCAGTTCGTCGAGGCACGCCCAGACTGGCCGTGTCGACGCGGCAACAGCCGCATCGCACGCTCTGCGAGTGCATGCCCTGTACAGCGCGCTGCACCGGGCGGGCGACAAAGCGTCGCGCATCGCCGAGCGCGAGGCGCTATCCCCTGAGGAGTTCTTCGAGGCCTACTACTTCGAGAACCGGCCTGTGGTGATCCGAGGAGCACTGAAGGACTCGCCGGCTGTACGCACGTGGACCCCTGCGTTGTTCAGGGAACGCTACGGCAACGTCGAGGTGCAGGTGACCTCGGGTCGCGATGGAGACCGGGACTACGAACGCAACTTCCAGAGCACGTTGCATACGGTGTCGATGGCAGAACTGGTCGACCGGGTGATGAGCCGCCCATCGAACGACACCTACCTCGTCGCGCGCAACTACTTCTTCGACCAGGAGGCGCTGCGGCCGCTTCGTGATCACTTGCAGCCACCGCCCGGCATCGTGAACACGGCTGACGTGCGGCCGGGCACTGTGAAGTTCTGGTTCGGACCGGGCGGGACGGTGACTCCCCTGCACTTCGACGAGCACTCGATCCTGTTTGCGCAGATCTACGGTCGGAAACGCTTCACGCTCGTCCCGCCGTTCGACACCGACAAGGTGTACATGCGCGATCGCTTCTACAGCTCGGTCGATGTGGAGGCGCCAGATATGACAAGGTTCCCGAAGTTTGCGGAGGCCTCGGTGGCCGTCATCGACGTTGGACCGGGGGACCTCCTGTTTATCCCGGTTGCGTGGTGGCACCAAGTTCGAAGTCTGTCACCGAGCATGTCGGCAACCTTCTGCAGCTTCAAGGTCGAAGGCGGAAACACGCTGCTTTGATCACGACTGCGCGCCGCGGGAGGTCCGCAAAAGCTGAGCGAGCGAGAACGACGAGCAGATCGACCCGCAGAGCCCGATGGAGCGCAAGCTGCTGCAGTAGCTCAGGCAGATGGGGCTGTTTCACTTGCACGAGGAGAACATCGACGTCAGACCGCTATTTCCCGGGGGTGACTATGACGACGACAGCAGAACTTGATCGGTTGCACGGCTAGCATGCCTATGTCAGTCGGCACTCGGTTGCAGAATCGTCGATCTACCCATCTCCCCCAGACTCTACTGGCCGTGCAGCACAGCACTAGAAGTGAAATGGCGGGCGACAATTATCTTGAGCGCTCAGCGACAACTATCGTGAGCGGTTGACGCATGCCGCCGGGGTGCGTTTTGCGGTTGGGTTCCTACAGTGATCGCCTTCTTCAGGAGGGTGGCCACGGTGC
>JBIIZX010000222.1:0-5901 GCA_044346055.1 Burkholderiaceae bacterium
GTCGATCTTGTCTTGCGTACACTTTGGCATCGGCGATCCTCGGTTGTCTGCAGGCCTCGTTCTCCTCTGACAACGCGCGTAAGCACGTGGCCGCTGACCTCATACTGGTGAAATATCCGGGCTAGGTCGATCCAGTTGGCTGCCGTATTGTAAAAAAGGTGGCCTACGCCTGTAATGAGCGCTGAGACCACCCAGAACAGGAAGAACAGGGCAAGCCAGCTACCAAAGAAGAACGACCAGAAGTCGCGGTGGCTGAACTTCGGACTCGCCTTAGCCAAGATCCGGTCGACCTCCGCTCGCTCCTCTGCCGTCATTGAACGCGTGGCTTCGACGGTCGGCATACGGGGTAACCCTCCCGCGGATCAGTGTCCTAAAGCGCCCTCTACATCTGCTCCCACGGCAGCCCGGCCTTGCGCCAGCCGCCGAGCGTGCCTCGATGAAAGTTCTCGTCGAGCTCGCCTTCAAAGCCTTCCAAAACGTTGGTCACGTCCTTGAAGCCCTCGGCTTCGAGCGCGGCGCCGGCGTCCAGTGTGCGCTTGCCGCTGCGGCAGATGAGTAGGATCGGCCGCTCCTTGCTGCCTGCTTCGCGCAGTACGTCGTCGGCAAAGGTCGGGTTGACCTCGAAGTTCGGCGTGGTGTGCCACTCGATGTTCACAGCACCCACCGGATGGCCCACGTAGAAAAACTCCATCTCCGTGCGGCAGTCCACCAGCAGCGCGTCGCGCTTGCGCTGCTGGATCTCAAAGGCTTCGGTCGGTGTGACGTGCTTCATGGTGCGAATCCGGTGGGCGCGCATTATCGCGCGACCCACCCTTGTCAGCCCTGGGCCGGCGGTCGCAGCAGCCCGCGCGTCACGATGAACTCGATCACCTGATCCACGCCTGCACCGGTCTTCAGATTGGTCATCACATATGGCCGGGTGCCGCGCATGCGCTCGGTGTCGTGCCGCATCACCTCCAGATTGGCGCCCACATGCGGCGCCAGATCAGTCTTGTTGATGACCAGCAGATCGCTCTTGGTGATGCCCGGCCCGCCCTTGCGCGGGATCTTCTCGCCGCCGGCGACATCGATCACGTAGAGCGTGAGATCGGAGAGTTCCGGGCTGAAGGTGGCGGCCAGATTGTCGCCGCCGCTTTCGATGAAGATGAGCTCGAGATCCGGAAAGCGCTTGCACATGCGCTCCACCGCCTCGAGGTTGATGCTCGCGTCCTCGCGAATGGCGGTGTGCGGGCAGCCACCAGTCTCCACGCCCATGATGCGCTCCGGCGCCAGCGCCTGCGCCGCGACCAGCAGTCGCTCGTCTTCCTTGGTGTAGATGTCGTTGGTCACGACCGCCAGGCGAAACTCGTCGCGCATGCGCTTGCACAGCACTTCGACGAGCGTGGTCTTGCCGGAGCCAACCGGCCCACCGACACCGACACGAAGGGGAGAAGAAGCCATCACAACGATCCTTGTGGTGAGACGTCGGTCACGATCGATAAAGCCGCGAGTACTGCAGCTCGTGGCGCGCGCAAACGAGCGCGAGCTGGGTGGCGGCGGAGCCGAGCGCATCATCATCGAGCGTGGCCGCGGTCTGCACCGCCTGCGCGAGTACGGGGTGCAGCGCAAAGAGCATGCTTTGTCCGGCCTGCTGCCCGAGCGGCACGCTTTTCACGGCGACCAGCACCTGGTTTTCGAGCCAGGCCCACAGGTAGGCGGTCAGTCCGGCTTCGCGCTCGATGGCGGCTTGCGCGCAGGCGCAGGCAAAGGCGATTGGATAGGCGATTGGCACCAATGCGGGCGGCGTGAGCTGGAGCGCCGGCATCACGCGCAGCAGGGAGCTCCCCATCTGGATGGTCTCGGCGCGCAGCTCTGCGGTTTCGCGCGCGGCCAGTGCCTCGTCGTTCCAGCGCGCCAGGGTTGCAGCGTCACCGCGCGCCTGCGCATCAAAGGCGCGTAGCCACACGGGTGCTTCAAAGCGGGCCAGCGAGAGCAGCAACACATCATGGATCCAGCGGTGCGCACTCGGCGCATCTGTGATCAGCCCGTCCTCGATCGCCTTCTCCAGCCCTTGCGAATAGGCAAAGCCGCCCACCGGCAGCGCTGGACTGGCCAGCTGCAGCAGTGCGAGCAGCGGGCGCAGGCGCGTGGCGGCCGCCAGATCGGTCTCGGCGCGCTTCATGGGCGCGGCTTGGCATGTGCGGCGATCGACAACTGCTCGCCGATGGTGGCCGAGGCGGCGTCGATCTCATCGCAGTGCGCGTGACCACCATGCGCGCCATGCTCGTGATAGGCGCCGCCCTCTGGGTCGAACGGTTCTTCCACATGTTCGACCTTGGCACCGATGCCGTGGAGCATCGATTCCAGCACCGGGTCGCGTTCGATCAGCACGTGGTCGAGGGCGAGTTGCGCGCTCACATGCCGGTTGGCCAGGTGATACACCGCGCGCAGCAGCGCCAGCGGCGAGTCGGCGGTCACGCGCGTCACAGGCTGGGGCGCCGCTTCGATGATGGCCAAGGCGTTGTTGTCGCCCGCCAGCACAGACCCATGCCGCAACACCGTGCCGCGCTTCACCTTGGCAAGAACGATCGCCACTGCCTGCCCGTCCGGCGTCATGGTCGCCAGCCGCGTCTTGACGCGCTCGTCATAGGTCAGCCGCAGGCGCACTGCGTTGGCGGCTTCGTCAGGAGTGAGCGGGCGGTCTAGCAGGCGGTCGAGACGAAGCATGCGTTGCAGTGTCGATTTACACAAAGAGCACGAAGAGCAGGAAGAACGCGAAGAAAGACCAGTTCAAGCGGGGTTCCTTCGCGCTATTTGTGCTCTTCGTGTGATGACCCAGCCTTAGAACAGGAAGTACCGCTGCGCCATTGGCAGCACTTTGGCCGGTTCGCATTCGAGCAGCACGCCGTCGGCATGCACTTGGTAGGTTTCGGGGTCCACGGTGATCAGCGGTGTGAGGCTGTTATGCACCATTTGCTTCTTGCCGACTTTGCGGATGTTCTTCACCACGGCGGTTGTCTTCTGCAGGCCGTATTTTTCCGGCAGCTTCGCCTTCATCGCCGCCTGCGAGATGAACGTGAGCGAACTCTTGGCGAGGCCGCCGCCAAAGGCGCCGAACTGCGGCCGATAGTGAACGGGTTGCGGGGTGGGGATCGAGGCGTTGGGGTCGCCCATCGCGGCCGCCGCGATCATGCCGCCCTTGAGAATCAGGAACGGCTTGACGCCGAAGAACGCCGGCTTCCACAGCACCAGATCGGCCCACTTGCCCACCTCGACCGAGCCCACTTCATGCGCGATGCCGTGCGTGATGGCCGGGTTGATCGTGTACTTGGCGACATAGCGCTTGATGCGCGCGTTGTCGTGTTCCTTTGGATCCGAGTAGCCGGGCTCGGAGAGAGACCCGCGCTGCACCTTCATCTTGTGCGCGGCCTGCCAGGTGCGAATGATCACCTCGCCCACGCGGCCCATCGCCTGGCTGTCGGAGCTCATCATCGAGAAGGCGCCGAGGTCGTGCAGGATGTCCTCGGCCGCGATCGTCTCCTTGCGGATCCGGCTCTCGGCAAACGCCACGTCTTCAGCGATCGCGCTGTCAAGGTGATGGCACACCATCAGCATGTCGAGGTGCTCGTCGAGCGTGTTGACGGTGTAGGGCATGGTCGGGGTGGTTGATGACGGCAGCACGTTGGCCTCGCCCGCCAGCCGGATGATGTCGGGTGCGTGGCCGCCACCCGCACCTTCGGTGTGAAAGGTGGCAATCGAACGGCCCTTGATCGCCTTCACGGTGCTCTCGACGAAGCCCGCTTCGTTCAGCGTGTCGGTGTGGACCGCCACCTGCGTGTCGGTGGCATCGGCCGCGGTGAGCGCGGCATCGATCGCCGCGGGCGTGGTGCCCCAGTCCTCGTGCAGCTTCAGTCCAATCGCGCCGGCCTTGATCTGCTCGGTCAGCGGCGCCACCAGCGCGGCGTTGCCCTTGCCGAGGAAGCCAAGGTTCATCGGAAACGCATCGGCCGACTGCAGCATGCGCTCGATGTGCCACGGCCCCGGCGTGCAGGTCGTGGCAAAGGTGCCGGTGGCCGGGCCTGTGCCGCCGCCGAACATGGTGGTGATGCCGCTGTAGAGCGCGTCGTCGATCTGCTGCGGGCAGATGAAGTGGATATGGGCGTCGATGCCGCCGGCGGTCACGATCATCCCTTCACCGGCAATGATCTCGGTGCCGGGGCCGATGACGATCGTCACGCCCGGCTGGATGTCCGGATTGCCCGCCTTGCCGATGCCGCTGATGCGCCCGCCCTTGATGGCGATATCGGCCTTCACGATGCCCCAGTGATCGATGATCAGCGCATTGGTGATGACGGTGTCCGCGCAGTCCTTGGCCATGCGCTGGCTCTGGCCCATGCCATCGCGGATGACCTTGCCGCCGCCGAACTTCACCTCCTCGCCGTAAATGGTGAAGTCCTTTTCCACCTGCGCGATGAGCGCGGTGTCGGCAAGGCGAACGCGGTCACCCACTGTGGGGCCGAACATTTCGGCATAGGCCTGGCGTGGGATCTTCATGCGCGGCTCGCTTTCTTGCTTGCCTTCTTCGCCCTGCTGGCGGACTTGGTCGCAGCATTCTGCGCGACTTTTTTGGCGCGGGACTTCTTTGCCGCATTAGCCGTACCCGTGCGCGCCACCCTCTCTTCCAGCGCGCCCATGACCTTGCCTTGAAAGCCATAGACGATGCGTTCGCCGCTGAGCGCCACCAGTTCGACCGCACGCTCCTGCCCCGGCTCAAAGCGCACCGCGGTCCCCGCCGCGATGTTCAGACGATAGCCGCGCGTGGGCGCACGATCGAAGGCGAGCGCCTCGTTGGCCTCGAAGAAGTGATAGTGCGAGCCGACCTGGATCGGCCGGTCGCCGGTGTTGGCGACCGTCACCTTGATCGTCTTGCGACCCGCGTTCAGTTCGATCTCGCCGGGGGCGGCGAGCAGTTCACCGGGAATGATGCCGCTTGTGTTCATGGCCGCCTCCTAGGCGATCGGCTGGTGCACGGTGACGAGCTTGGTGCCGTCGGGAAACGTCGCCTCGACCTGGATGTCGGGGATCATCTCCGGCACGCCGTCCATCACGTCGCTGCGCGCCAGCAGCGTGGTGCCGTAGCTCATCAGCTCCGCCACCGACTTGCCATCGCGCGCGCCTTCGAGGATGGCCGCGCTGATGAAGGCCACCGCCTCGGGGTAGTTGAGCTTCAGCCCGCGTGCCTTGCGCCGCTCGGCCAGCAGGCCGGCAGTGAAGATGAGCAGCTTGTCCTTCTCGCGTGGTGTCAGTTCCATGGTCGATCCGTGGTGGCGTTTCAGGTGGCCCAGATGCGCGGTGCCAGCGCGGGCCGGTCAAACAGATGCGGTCGCAGCACTTCCCACACCGCGTGCAGCGCGCGGCGTGCCGCGGGCGTGGAGCTGGCCAGCACGCGGGCAAGCACCAGGCGCGGAGCCACTCTCGTCACGGCTGCAGCGTCGGGCGGCAAGCGCTCACGGAGCGACTCCATCTCGCTGTCGCTCCACGCCGGGCCTGCGGCCCACAGGCAGCCGAACACATGGCGGCCTGCCAGTCCGATCGGTGAGTCGAGCAGCGCGTCGCCGCCGGCAAGGCGGCTGCGCTCGACCCACTGCAGCCTGCCGCCGTCGCTCGCGTCGGTCAGCCGAATGGTCTGGGCAAACGAACCATCGTCAAAACGTTCGCCAGCGGCCGCGCGCCCCAGCGCCACGATGTCCCAGCCGATGGTGCGCGCGTTCTCGCCCAGCGCAATGTCAATGGTCGAGCGCACGCGCGCCTGGTTGAACACGATCGTTTCCTGCGGCAAGTACTCGAGCTGGCCGTCGATGCGCAGGCGAATGGCCTGCGATGCCGCTTGGCCGTTGGCCTTGTACCACTTGGTCGCGCCGG
>JBIIZX010000223.1:0-5886 GCA_044346055.1 Burkholderiaceae bacterium
CGCTGGCTAGCAGGACGATCGGTTTGGTGGACTCTTCGCGCAGGAAAAACGTGCCCAGCGGCCCTTCGATGCGCAGGATGTCGCGCTCCTTGACCGCGGGCGTGCGGGCGCCAAAGACACCGTCGGTGAACAGGCCGCCCGGCATGTGGCGGATGTGCAGGGCGATCTGCGCGTCGGCGTGCGGCGCGGTGGCCATCGAATAGCTGCGCCGCGCCCCGTCCTTGAGAAGGAACTCGATGTACTGCCCGGCCTTGAACTGCAGCCGCTCATTGGCGGGCAACTGCAGCGTGACGATGGCGACATCGGGCGCCGCGCGCTCGATCTTGGCCACGCGGCACGGCATCTTGCGAATCGGAATATCGCCAAAGCCTGTGAGCTCCCGCGCCTCGATCACCACGTCGGACAGCGGCTTGCTGCAGCACACGAGAAGCTTGCGGTCGGCAGCCTCTGCGGCGTTGAGCGCCGAGGTGGAATGCGGGCCTTGCGCCCACTCGCCCTCGGCCGCCTTGCACTTGCAGGTGCCGCAAGCGCCATTTTTACAGCCGTAGGGCAGCCCGACGCCGCTGCGCAAGGCGGCGGCGAGAATCGTCTCGTCGCCTTCGACCGTGAACTCGCGGCCCGACGGCCGGACCGTGATCCTGAAACTCATGCGAGGCTCATACACTCGTGACCATGCAGACAAAATCGCCCGCGGCACAACCTCTTCGCGGGCGCAGAAAGCTTGGTCGGCCGCAGCTTTTGATCGTGGGCTGCGGCGACGTCGGCCTGCGGATTGTCGCACGCGTGCATGAGCGCCATCGCATCCTGGCGCTCACCTCGTCACCAGCGCGCGTGCCGGCGCTACGTGCTGCCGGCGTGGTGCCGATCCTCGGCAACCTCGACGACCGCGCCAGCCTGCGCCGGCTGCGTGGACTGGCCCCCTGGCTCATTCATCTGGCGCCACCCCCCAACACCGGCCGCACCGACCCGCGCACGCGCCGGCTGCTCGCCGCCGTGTCCGGCGGTGCGCGCAAGCTGGTCTACATCAGCACCACCGGCGTCTACGGCGACCACGGCGGCGCGGTGATCGACGAGACCGCCCGCCTGCAGCCCGCCAACGAGCGCGCAGTCCGGCGCATCGATGCCGAGAACGCCATGCGTGCCGCCGGCGCCTGCGTGCTGCGCGTGCCCGGCATCTATGCCCACGACCGCCTGCCGCTGGAGCGCCTGCGCGCCGGCACCCCGGCCCTGCGTGATGAAGACGACGTCTACACCAACCACATCCACGCCGACGACCTGGCCCGCATCAGCCTCGCCGCCCTGTTCAAGGGCCAGCCCGGGCGCGTCTACAACGCGGTGGACGACTCGCAACTGAAAATGGGCGAGTACTTCGACCTGGTGGCCGACCACTTTGGCCTACCCCGCCCGCCACGGTTGCCGCGCGAGCAACTGAAGGCGGCGGTGTCGCCGATGATGTATTCGTTCATGACGGAGTCGCGGCGAATGACGCCCCAGCGGCTGAAGAAGGAGTTGGCACCGCGCCTACGCTACCCAAGCGTTGCGTTCGCGCTGTCGCCCGGCGTCATCCCTGCAGCCAACTCATCGCTCGGAGTAACGGCGAGTGACGCGATTGCACAGCGTCTCGCCGCACCTATTTCTTGACAGGCCCAGTCGCCTGTGAAAGATTGCCCCGGCCCGCTTGGGCAATCACCATCACGGAGCATCTCTATGACAAAACGCACGCAATGGCAGATCAACACTTCCCACCTCAGCAGCAAGATCGATCCCGCATCTCCGACCGAAGCCTGCGAGCTGCAACTGACCACGGCAGCCGCACTGTCCGATGAGCAGCTGCAAGCAGTGGCGGGCGGTCCCTCGATCATAAACATGGAATGAATGGAGAAATGCCACGATCAAGATGTCTTCACACCGCAGCAGCACAACCGCCAACACAGCCCAGCCCGACGAGACCGATATGCCGCTGACCACCGCAGCCGAACTGTCCGATGAGCAACTGCAAGCAGTGGCGGGCGGGCCGACCTTCATGTTGGACTAATCCGCTGTTCCGTTGAGCAACTGCTCGGGGTGGCGGACGGGCCGGCGTGGGTACTTATGTGAGCGCCTGAGAAGTGCGGCCCCGCCCTCCGGCGGGGCTGACTCACGACGGGATGACCGCGTCAGAATCATGCCGCCTTGCGTATCAGGAAGATGCAAGTTGAGTCCCTGCGTGATCCAACCCCGCCTGCCGTGCTGTCTCGCCTACTTGACCAACAAAGAGCAGTGGCAGTGAGATGCCTCCGGGTTGAGTCGTCGACGATAGCGCTTCCGATGATCACCAACGTTTCTTGACCCAACCCAGCATCACCGGCGCATGAACGAAGCCCCCGATCAGCGCCATGGTCAGCAAGGACTGTTCCGCAGCGTCGCCGTGCAGGCGGCGGCGGGTTCTGACCTTGGTGAGCCTCTGAGGTCTTACTGGCGCGGTGTGGCCTGGTTTACGGTGCTCGCCATCGGCTTGGTCGCCGGCCTCTTTACTCTCGCGACCAAGATCGACTATGTAAAGGTCCATCGCGTTCGCGCGTATGTGGACAGCCGCAATGGCCTCGTGCGAATCGCAGCCCCGGCCGATGGACGCATTGCACAACTTTCGGTGAAGGAGGGAGACCGGGTTGAAGCCGGAGCGCTGCTGGCCGTGCTCAGCAGTGACAAGCTCGGCGGCGACGGTGGCAACTACCGCCGCGCGCTCCTGCAGCGTCTGGATGAAGAAAAGGCTGGAATCGAACGGGAAATCTCCGCGGCAGAGGCTGAGGCTCGCGCGCAGGAAGCGGTCATCGTCCGCCGGCTGACCGGCATGGCGCAGGAGCGAGTTCAGGCGCAGGCGGACATTGCTTCGGCAGCGCGCCTGCTGCAAAGCTTGCGTGAACAAGCTGAGCGTCTAGGTACGGTGGCGGCCGCTGGCTACGCTACCCGGTCGCAACTCGATCAAAAGCGCGACGAGGTCAACGCGCAAGAGAGCCGGCTGGCCAATGCGCGTTCGCTTCTGGCCCGCATTGATCGCGACACCTCGACCGCGCAGGCGGAGCGTGGCGTCGTAGAGGCCAAGCTCGTGACGACGGTTGAGGGTCGTCGCCGCGCCGCGCGTGAGGTGGACCGATTGATCCTGCAGAGCACTGCGGAGGCCGAACAGACAGTTCGTTCAGCGCAGGGCGGCGTGGTATCGGCCGCTCTCATCAGCAGCGGCCAGTCGGTGGTCGCCGGTCAGGCGCTTTTTACCCTTTCCCCGGCAGACGATGACCTCATCGTCCGGGTTCTGATTCCCGCGCGCTCTGTCGGCGCCGCCAAGCCGGGTGTGCCCGTTCGCATTGCATTTCATGCGTATCCGCAGGAGCGGTTCGGCAGCTTCGAGGCGAAGCTTGAGTCGGTGAGTGCCACGGCAGTCCTGCCGGCAGATGGCGCAGGTGTGTACGGCGCAGCGTCCGAGCCGATGTTCGTCGGCGTCGCATCCATCGAGCGCGAGCTGCGGCTGGCCGGCGGGGAAGCGATTTCTGTGAAGCCCGGCATGCTCGCCGATGCGCTGATCTCTCTCGAGCAGCGCACCGTGCTCGCGTGGCTGCTCGAGCCCGTCCTGCGTGGCTTCAACGATGCCGCTGGCCGCCTGCCTGTGGCAGGGCGCAGTCCGGAGGCCCGCTGAGATGCTCGACTTCGGCCTGTTGCGTGGCGGCCGGGTGCCGTTTGTGGCCGCCAGCGAGCTCAACGAGTGCGGACTGGCCTGTCTGACGGCCGTCGCGGAGTTCTATCGCGGTCCATACGGCATCAACGACATTCGCCGGCTGGCGCAGCACAGCGGCCGCGGCGAAACGCTGCTGGAAATCCGCAACCTGGCACAAGCCATCGGGTTGAGCGCGCGCGGTGTGCGCGTTGACCTCAAGGGTCTCGAAGGACTGCACAAGCCGGCGGTTCTGCATTGGGAGATGAATCATTTCGTCGTGCTGGAACGGACCACGGGCAAGGGCATCGTGATCATGGACCCGGCCGCCGGACGGATGTTCGTGAGTTGGGAACGCGCGCACCAGTCGTTTACGGGCGTGGCGCTGGAAGTGCAGCCCTCTGCGCAATGGGAGCAGCGCAAGTCGCCGCCGCGCAAGGCCACGGTGCTCGACTTCGTCCGCCCGATCTCGCGTTGGCGGCGCGACATCAGCGTGATCATTGCGCTGTCGCTGCTCCTGGAAGTGCTGTTGCTGATGTTGCCTCTGCAACTGCAGGTGTCGGTCGATCACGCGGTGCAGAGTGGCGATGGGCGGCTGGTCTGGATTCTCGCCGTCGGTTTTGGCGCCGTTGTGCTGATCATGGCCTGCGTCTCGCTGGTACGCGCCTGGGCCTCCACGGTGTTCAGCACCCGGCTGGGCTTCGAGCTGTACGACCGCTTTGTAACGGCCCTGCACCGAAAGCCGCCGACGTTCTTCCTCAAGCATCACACCGGGGACATACTGCATCGAGCGCGCTCCGTGATGGTGGTCCAGACGCTGGTCACCGCGCGCCTGATGCAGGCGATGCTCGACGGCGCCATGTCGCTCGTGATGTTGGCGGTCATGTTCCTTGCGGTACCCATGATGGCCTCCATCGTGCTGGTTTTCGGCCTCGTCAACGTGGGTTTCTCGGCCAGCCTTCGCCAGGCGGCGATCGACACGGCGCGGCGACAGTTGCGCACGGCCGCGCTCGCCGATTCGCTGTTTCTGGAGAACGCACGTGCCGCGCGCGCCATGCGGCTGTTCGGCAAGGAACTCGTCCGCACCAACCTGTGGCGCAACAAGTTTGCCGAGTTGACCAACCTGAGCCTGAACTCCGAGCGGCTGATGATGTACTCGACCGAGGTGGCACAGGTCAGCGGCCACCTGGGCAGCGTCCTGCTCGTTGCTTGCGGCACCTACCTCGTGTTGCAGGGAGCGATCACGCTCGGCACGATGCTCATGATCATCCTGTTCCGCGCGTTCTTTGTGGACAGGCTCAACAACTGCGTCAACTATCTGATGGAGCTGCGGCGGCTGCAAAGTCACGCCGAGCGCATCGACGAAGTGGTGGGGGACGCGGGACGACCCGCTGACTTGGAGACCGAGCAGCAACCGTTTCGAGTGGGCCAGACCACTGGCATCACCATGGAAGCGAAGGACTTGTGGTTCCGCTACGGGGCCGACTCGCCTTGGGTACTGAAAGGGGTGAACTTGACCATCCGGCCCGGCGAGGCGGTCGCAATCACAGGTCCATCCGGCTGCGGCAAGACGACACTGCTGAACCTGCTTCTGGGGCTGCTCGAACCATCCCGTGGCGAACTGCTGGTCAATGGACGCGACCTCAAAACCATCCACCCGCGCGACTTTGCGCGCCTGGTGGGTGTGGTCATGCAGGACGACATCCTGTTCCACGGCACGGTGGCCGAGAACATCGCGTTCTTTGAGATGCCGATCGACAGTGAGCGGGTGAAGCACTGCGCCGAGCAGGCCAACGTGGCGCACGACATCGAGGCCATGCCGATGGGCTACTACTCACTGCTGGCAGAGGCTGCAGCCGACATCTCGGGGGGGCAAAAGCAGCGCCTATTCATCGCGCGGGCGCTGTATCACGGCCCGCGCATACTGTTCCTCGACGAGGCGACCAGTCATCTGGACTCGGAGAGCGAACGCCTGGTGAGCGATGCTGTCAAGCGCCTGGCCATTACGCGCGTTCTCATCGCGCACCGTAGCGAAACCATCGCGACCGCTCAACGCGTCCTTGTCATGCGCAACGGCGTACTGGAAGAGGGGCAAAGCGTCGCACCGGTGGTTGCGCTGGGGCAGAAAGAAGGGTAGTCGCATGACCGACCGGATGTCATCCCGCTGACGATGAGATCGCTCCTCAGAGCGTTCGAACATG
>JBIIZX010000224.1:0-5869 GCA_044346055.1 Burkholderiaceae bacterium
TCGATCCACTGCGCACGGCACTGCACCACGGCTTTTCGCTGATTATCTTCCCTGAGGGCACGCGCAATCCACAGCCGCTGCCCGGCCAGTTCAAGGCGGGCCTGCACTTCCTGGCGCAGGAGTTTCCGCAGGTGGAGCTGATTCCGGTGTACCTCGATAACCTGCACCGCTCGATGCCCAAGGGCGCTTTGCTGCCCGTACCCATCATCTGCACGATTCGCTTTGGCGCGCCGGTGGCGCGCATCGAAGGCGAATCGAAGGAAGCTTTCCTTAGCCGCGCCCGTGCTGCAGTGATCGAACTGGCGGAGGACCGCCAGTGAGTAGGACACGGATTCGGGATTGCGGATTCGGGATTCCGACAACACCCGACCGCGCTCTCGCTTGCCTGAATCCTGAATCCCGACTCCGAACCAGATGCATCTAAGCCTGCACGAAACCTTCTTCGCCGTCCTGGCCGGCGTGGTGGTGCTGTTTGCCACCGCGACGGCGCTCGGCACGTGGCTTGAGACGCGCACGGGCGATGCGATCAAGCTGGCATGGATCCATCAGCTGAACAACCGTATTCGCAGCTCATGGGCGATCGTCTTCGTGTTTGCGCTGTGCTTCGCGCTCGGCGAGACCGCGCTCACGGTGGTGTTTGCGCTGGCCTCGTTCTTTGCCCTGCGCGAGTTCGTGGCGCTTACACCCATCCGCTCATCGGACCACTGGGCGCTCGTGGTGGCGTTCTATGTGGTGATTCCGCTGCAGTACCTGCTGATCGCCGGTGGGTGGTATGGCTGGTTCGCGCTGGTGATCCCCGTGTATCTGTTCCTGCTGCTGCCGATCATCATGGCCTGGCGGCAGGACAACGAACGCTATCTGGAGCGCGTGGCCAAAGTGCAATGGGGTCTCATGATCAGCGTGTACTGCGTGAGCCACGCGCCGGCCATTGCAGCCATCGAGATCGCGGATTACAGCGGGCGCGGCGCCTTGCTGCTGCTGTACTTCCTGCTGGTGCTGCAACTGTCGGAACTGCTCGCGGTGGTGGCCAGCGCTTCGGTCGGGCGCACGCCCTTGCGCTCCAACCCGAACAAGAGCCGCGAGGGCGTGCTCATTGGCGGTGTGGCCGCCACGGTGGTCGGCACCCTCCTCTGGTGGATGACGCCGTTCACATGGTGGCAGTCGGCGCTCATGTCGGGCGCGATCGTGACCGCCGGCTTCATGGGCGGGCTGGTGCTGTCGTCGATCAAGTCCAGCCTAGGCGTGCGCGAGCAGTGGATGGATGGCACCGTGCCGCTGGCGCGCGGCGTACTGGGCCGGCTCGATGCGCTGTCGTTTGCCGCGCCGGTGTTCTTCCACCTGACCATCTACTTTTTTGCCAGCTGACGTGCCTGCTTGATGTTGCAGGTTGTCCCGGCGCCCGGCCTGACGGTTCCGGTGCCCGCTTCGTTGCTCGCTTCGTTGCTTGCCTAGATGCTTCGGATTGCCCGCCTAAGCACTCAGAGCCCGAGAGTTTTTCGAGAGTGGCCGAGCAGCGCATCAAAATGCATCTGAACTGGGCGCAAAGCGCAGTCATGGCTCGGGCTATGGCGAGCACTTGCAACGACGAGCCGGGGTGCTTAGGGGTGATGAGCGGGCATGAGAGAAAGACTCTCAGGCTCTCAGCCTCATCCTGAACCGCGCGGCGTTTAAGGTGTCGCTGCAGGTTCTAACAATCCTTCCAGCATCGCACCGTTGCTCTGGCGCCACTGTTGAATCTTGCGTACAGGGTCAGCGGCCCATTCATGTGCCCGGACTATTGGCGGACACCCCAACCGGGCTGCAATATGAGGGCAGCCCTGGGGCTTGCTCATGGTCACGCCGGATCTGCCCGCCCCGCCGGTCCCCACTGCCACACCTGGAGGTCGCCATGCAGATCGATCGCGCAGCCATCGTGTTCTGTGCAGCCGTGCTGCTCGGTACGGCCGCGCCGATCGCAGCGGCGCAAGTGCCAGACGCGGGCTATGGCCTCATTGACTCGACGCGGCTGCCCTCGCTCGCAGCCAGCTCGCGCGACTTCCGGCTGGATACCGCGATCGACATTGCCAACCGCCAGCAAATTCGCCTGTCGACGGCGCCACCTGCCTATCGGCTGCCCGCCTCGGGCCTGAACTATGACCCCGCGCGCGCCACCTATCGCTACACCGTGATGGAGCGCGAGTCCTGGGCCTGGCGCGTGGGGCTCACGAGCAACCTGCAATCGGGGGCCGTGGCGCCTGGGCTGCGCAATGAGTCGCTGCGCTTTGGCGCGCTGCCCATGCTGCACATGGCCGGTGATGCGCGCGTCGCCGAACGCTGGCGCCTGGGTGTCGATGCCGACACGCTCATGACGGCGAGCGGCAGCGCACTGGACTTCGGCCTGCAACTGAACTATCAGGCTGCGCCCAATTTTTCCCTCTTTGGCGGCTACCGACTGAGCAACTCCACCGGCGGGGGAGAAGAAATCTACGGCAGCGGCTTTTCCAACGCGGCCAACGTTGGCATGCGCCTGCGCTTCTAGGCGCGCCCATCGGCGGTCGCCGCAGGAACGGCTAGCCAATCAGACTGTTGACCCAGGTTCAAACTGGTCACCACAGACGCGCCCGGCGCGACAGCGGCTTGCGAGGCCTGCGCCATCTCGGGTAGGCTTTCGCCTGAACTAAATGCTTTCAATGATGCTTTAACAGACGCCGTCTGATCTCATCGTTTCATGAGCCGCGCCTTTTTCTATTTTTTCTTCTGCTTTTTCCGGCCCCTGGCGGAAAGAGTCGAACGGTGCGCGTAACGGCAAGCAACTCGACACCCACCGCCAGGCTCAACCCCTGGCGGTTTTTTTTCGCCAGGGCCGTGAGCTAGCAAGATGCGCTAGCAAGATGAGCCAGCAAGACCAAAGGCAGCAACACCATGGACGGAGCGATGACCGGTAGCAGCACGATGCGCTTCATGACTGACGACCTCCGGATCCGCGAGATCAAGGAGCTGTCGCCACCAGCGCACCTGATCCGCGAGTTTCCCTGCGGCGACGTCGCCTCGCACACGGTGCACGAGAGCCGCATGGCGGCGCACCGCATCCTGCACGCGATGGACGATCGCCTGGTGGTCGTCATTGGCCCCTGCTCGATTCACGATCCAAAGGCGGCGCTGGAGTACGCGCGGCGCCTTACGGCCGAGCGGGCGCGGCTGGCGGGCGAGCTCGAAGTGATCATGCGCGTGTACTTCGAGAAGCCGCGCACGACGGTGGGCTGGAAGGGGCTCATCAACGATCCGGACATGGATGGCAGCTTCCGCATCAACCATGGCCTGCGGCTGGCGCGCGAGCTGCTCATGGAGATCAATGACCTGGGCATGCCGGCCGGCTGCGAATACCTGGACATGATCACGCCGCAGTACATCGCGGACCTGGTGGCATGGGGCGCGATTGGCGCACGCACCACCGAAAGCCAGGTGCACCGCGAGCTTGCCAGCGGCCTGTCATGCCCGGTGGGGTTCAAAAATGGCACCGACGGCAACGTGCGGATCGCCGCCGAAGCGATTCGCGCAGCACAGCAGCCGCATCACTTCCTCTCGGTCACCAAGGGCGGCCACTCAGCCATTGTCTCGACCAAGGGCAATGACGATTGCCACATCATCCTGCGTGGCGGCAAGACACCCAACTTCGACGCGGCCAGTGTCGAGGCCGCGTGTCAGGAACTGGCAAAAAACGGCCTCGCGCAGCGCCTGATGATCGATGCCTCGCACGCCAACAGCCAGAAAAAGCACGAGAACCAGTTTGTGGTGGCCGATGTGATCGCGCAGCAGTTGCAGGCGGGTGAGCAGCGCATCGTCGGCGTGATGATCGAAAGCCATCTGGTCGCCGGCCGGCAGGACCTGCTGCCGGGCAAGCCCAGGGAGTCGCTCACTTACGGCCAGTCGGTCACCGACGCCTGCCTGGGCTGGGACGACAGCGTCCGGCTGCTGGACCGCCTGGCCGAAGGCGTGCGGGCGCGGCGGAGCCGGTAGGGCGCGATGGGCGGATTGCGGATGCGGAGTGCGGATTGCGCGTCTAACGCGGCCGCGGACGACTCTGCGCGCTCCCCACGGAGCGCCCCGCGCCACTTAGGGCGTCAAGTGGCGGCCGGCTTGGGCAATTCGAAGCGGTATCTCGATTCTGGTGTGGGATTCCTGCGCGATCAATTCGACAGGCAGCGGATCCAGAGTCGCGTCGATTGCGTGATGTCAGCTTCAGAAAAGCGAATCGAGCGTGGCACTGAATCGTTGGCCGGCGCGCTTACCGGAAAGAGTCGGCACTCAACGCCGCCGAGGAGATCGGTTCGGATGGCTGCTTTCAGGCGGTACACGATGGACCGAGCACGGCCACTTGCCGACACACGCGACGGGCCGCTTCGGAGCCGTGCAAGTCAAACCGACTTCGACAGTGCGCTTCAAACTCAGCGCAGCGATTCCGTCCTTGCCGGTGGCAAGGAGCCGGCAGGCAGCAAACCACAGGGTCAGGGGCGAACGGGTGCGGTCCAGGATCGTTCCGGCGGTGACGGAACTGCGCACACCGCACGCGGTGCACTTGAATCGCCCGTCGCCCAGTCGCAAGCCGTCACGCCCCAGGCAAGCCGGACCAACGAACCCGGCGGGCCAGCGCAGCCACTCCAGGTCATCCAGGCAGTGGGCATCGGTTCGAAACCAAGCCTGGAACTGCCCCGAGCGTCGTTGGGTCGTGCTTGCCTGCTCGAGGCTGGTCCAGCCGGTGAATCTATCGCCAAGTCCGGTTCAATGGAAAGCCCTGGATCCGCCCACGCCGGACCCATTGACTTTGTCCTGCCTTTGTCCTGCGGCCGGCAATCAAGTGGTTTTGACCGACACCGGCTCAGTACAGGGACACCGCGCCGGAACTGCCTCCCTGACCAATGGCCCCCACCGCCAGCGTGTTGCCGTCGGCCGACAGCGCCACTGGGTAGCCGAAGTAGTCACCCGGCACCTTATTGCTCGCCTTCACATAGGCCTGCTGGCTCCAGGTGCCGGCGCTGCGGGTAAAGACATACACCGCGCCGCTGTTGCTGGCTGAGTTATCCGCCTGATCGCCGTTGATGCCGGTGGCGGCGCTGGCTTCGCCATAGGCCCCCACCGCCAGCGTGTTGCCGTCGGCCGACAGCGCCACTGCGATGCCGAAGTAGTCATCCGCCACCGTAGTGCTCGCCTTCACATAGGCCTGCTGGCTCCAGGTGCCGGCGCTGCGGGTAAAGACGTACACCGCGCCGCTGTAGCTGGCCGAGTTATCCGCCTGATTGCCGTTGATGCCAGTGGCGGCGCTGGCTTCGGCATGGGCCCCCACCGCCAGCGTGTTGCCGTCGGCCGACAGCGCCACTGCGTAGCCGAACACGTCATCCGACCCCTTATTGCTCGCCTTCACGAACCCGATGGCTGGCAGCATCTGCCCCAGAATGTTCAGCTCCGCCCCGACGCTGCAGCCCGCGGCGTTGCACGCCTGCAGCCGAAACCGCGTGTCATCCCAGCGGGTGGCGTGCACGCTGGTCAAGGCCACACTGGCGATGGTCGTGGTCGCGCTCAGCGCCGCCCCTTCGTTGACCCAGCCCGCGCTCGCCACGTTCTTCTGCAGCTGGTAGCTGCTGGCCCCGCTGGCCACCGGCCAGTACAGGTTGAGCTGCTGAAACTGTGTGATCCCGAAGGTCAGCGCCGGCGCCACCGGGGCCGCCAGCGGACAGACCACCGTCACGGTGCTCACCGGCCCGCTGCCGGCCGTGCCGCTGGCATTGCTCACGCTGCAGGTCTGTGCCGGACTGCCGGGCTGCTGCACCAGCGTCACCGCATAGCTCGCCCCCACCGCCACCGGCTGCGGGAAGGTAAAGCCGCCGTTGGCCAG
>JBIIZX010000225.1:0-5868 GCA_044346055.1 Burkholderiaceae bacterium
GTCATCGGGATCAAACAGCGGGCGCGACGGACGGAACACGTGAAAGTTCTCGACCGATTTTTCCGGCAGTCCGCGGGCGTAGGCCAGGTCGCCGCGGCCGAGAAACACGCGGCCCTCCTGGGTGGCGACGATGCGCGGATACGCCTGCAACTCGGCCGGCGTGATCACCAGCGGGCGCGACAAGAACGGCTCGATGATGTTGTTGGGAATGCTCGGGATGAAGGCGCGGTCGCCCTCGAGCGTGCGCACCTGCGGCTGCAGCCGCACCGTGTCGCCGGCCACACCCGGCAGGCCCTGGCCGTCGGCCATGCGCAGGGTGGCGCGTCCGTCGCCCTTGACCAGCACCAATGTCTGGCCCGGGAAGATCAGGTGCGGGTTGCGCACCTGCTCCTTGTTCATGCCCCACAGCTCGGGCCAGCGCCAGGGCGTGCTCAGGAAGATGCTCGAGATGCCCCACAGCGTGTCGCCACTTTTCACGGTGTACGAATCCGGCGCATTCGGTGCCAGCGCCGACAGTGGCACGCCGGCCTGCGCCACCTGCTCGGCCATGCGCCGTTGCTGCTCGGTGATGGGGAAACGGCTTTCGCCCGTAGTCTGGGCGAAGGCCGAGAGCGCCAGCAGGCTGCCCGCCACCGCAAGCAGGGCGGCCAGTGGGCGGCGGGGCTGCCGGGTGCAGGGCGGGGCAAACGAAGTCATGCAAACTCCCAAGAGGTGCCGCCGCGCTCGGGTGCAAAGGCGACCGAGCGGTATCGGGCCAGATGTGACGCAGCGTGGAGGGTAAGTGTGTTCCAACGCCAGCGCGCAGCAAATGGTGATACAGAGCTTAAAATTCTGCCGCTAGTGCCTTGATATCGCAATCGTTATGAGCTAGTCCAGATCGCTGCCATAGGCGATTGCGGCGGATCCGCGAGCGGCGCTGCGCGCGACCCTAGCGCCATCAGGCGCTGTTCAGTGCGACTATTTAGGGCAACCAGTCCTGTGAATTCCCTGGCGCACCCCCAAGTGCGCTGCTTTGCAGGCACGGATGCTTGTTTTGTGAGCATTGGCCGCGAGAACCGTGCCGGAGCACCCAGCTGGTGTATTGAAGTCGAAAACAGGTAGTTCGCCCTGACCATGGCCCTTTTACCGATCCTTGAGTACCCCGATCCACGCCTGTCCAAGGTCGCCGCGCCGGTGACCTTGTTCGATGCCCGGTTGCGCCAGTTGGCCGCCGACATGGCGGATACCATGTATGCCGCGCCCGGCGTGGGTTTGGCCGCCACCCAGGTCGACCAGCACATCCAGTTGATCGTGATCGATGTGTCGGAGGACAAGGATCAGCTGCTGACCTTCGTGAATCCGGAGATCGTCGCAGCTTCGGCCGACCGGCTGCTGTGCGAGGAAGGCTGCCTGTCGGTGCCCGGCGTGTACGACGAGGTCGAGCGCCCGGCCCGGGTGCGGGTCAAGGCGCAGGACGCCGACGGCAAGAGCTTCGAGATCGACTGCGAGGGGTTGCTGGCGGTGTGCATCCAGCACGAGATGGATCACCTGCAGGGCAAGGTGTTCGTCGAGTACCTGTCGAGCCTGAAGCAGGATCGCATCAAGACAAAGATGCGCAAGCGCAAGTCACGCGAAGCGGCCTGAGGGCGGCACAGCGGCTGGTGGCCGCCGTGCGGCGCCACGGGACACGCCGGTTTTGCAGCGCTTGGCGCCCCGGTGGCAGCGATTGGCGCCAGCCGGCTGCAATCGGCCGCTCGGCGCAAGCGCAAAGTCGCGGCTCACGGCAGGATTCGCCGGTCATTCACGTCCTTAGCGATGATTGCCATGACCGAATCGTTCACCGCATCCGCCACGTCCGCTGATGCCGATGCGCTGCGCCGCGCCCGCAAGCAGATCAAGCGTTTGCGCGACTTCTACATCCTGTGCGGCACTGCGCTGCTAGTCGTTGCGCTCACGGCCGTCGTCAATCTGGTCAACGACCCCGACCGTCTCTGGTTCCTCTGGGTGGCCTTTGGCTTCGCAATCGCCCTCGGCTTCTCTGCGCTGGACGTGTTCGCGCGCGACCGCGTGCTGGGTCCGGCATGGGAAGAGCGCATGCTGCACGAGATCCTCGATCGTCGGCGCGACTGAACCATGGCTACCGCCGTCACGCAGCACCTGCGCGCCGCTTGGGCCTCCTGGTGGTCGCCCCGCTTTGCCGACAGCGAAGGCCAGCCACTGTGGGCGATGGTCACCGTTACGTTCCTGTGGAACGCGGCGATCGGTCTGGCGCTGACCGCTTTTGCCTGGGTGTTCTCCGGTGGGCGCCTCAATGTGGAAAAGGCGCTGTGGATCAACTTGATCACCGCGCAATGCATTGGTTTTTCCATCTTCGGCCTGTTCCTGCTGGTCGGCGCGGTCATCGGCGGACGGGTCATCGACCAGTGGCGGGGTCTGCGCCGGGCCTTGTTCTTTTCGCTCGTTCCTTTGCTTGGACTGTTGATCGGCTACGCGCTGTCCTTTGCGCTGGTTGCACTGATCGACGAGAACTCTCATTTGCGCTGGGTATCGGGATGGTGGGTTTCCGCCGCCCTGATGATCTGGGCCGTCTGTTCGTTCATTTTCTGGCGCTTCTATAGGAAGGAGCTGCAGATCGCCGAGACGAAGCAGCAGCTCGCCCTGGACCGCGCGCGCAGCGCAGAGCTCGAGCGCCAGGCGGCCAGCGCACAGCTGCGCGCGCTGCAGGCGCAGATCGAGCCGCACTTTCTCTTCAACACGCTGGCTAACGTGCAGAGCCTGATCGACACGCAGCCGCAGGACGCGCGCCACATGCTCGAGCGGCTGATCGCGCTGCTGCGCGGGTCGCTGTCGGCCAGCCGTGCCGAGCAGGCCACGCTCGGGCAGGAATTCGACCTGTGCAGCGCCTACCTCGACATCCTGGCAATTCGCATGGGCGGGCGACTGCATTACACAGTCGAGATCGCCCCGGCCCTGCGCGCGCTACCGGTGCCCCCGATGCTGTTGCAGCCGGTGGTGGAAAACGCCATCCAGCATGGGCTTGAGCCCAAGGTGGAAGGCGGGCATGTGCTGCTGCGCGCAGTGGAGGCCGACGACATGGTGGAGCTCACCGTCCAGGATGATGGCGTGGGCTTTGCCGCGCTGACACGCGGCGGCGGTGTGGGCCTTTCTAATCTGCGCGAGCGGCTGGCGGCGCTGTTCGAGGGCCGCGCGCGGCTGGTGATCGAGGACGCGCAATCCGAGGACGCGCAATCCGAGGACGCACAATCGGGCACGCGGGTGCGGCTGCTGCTGCCCATGGTGTCGCTCGTGTCCTCACCGCTACCGTCGTCGCTGCCAGCGCGGGGAGAGCCAGCCCAACCCACCTTGGCGCCGTGTGCCTGATGCCCACCGCTCTGATTGCCGACGACGAACCGCATCTGGCGCAGTTCCTGCGCACGCGGCTGGCTGCACTGTGGCCCGAGCTCCAGATCGTGGCGCTGGCCGCGAACGGCACCGATGCGGCGGCCGCGATCGCCGCCCACGTGCCCGATGTCGCCTTCCTGGACATTCGCATGCCCGGCGCCACGGGACTTAAGGTCGCGCGCGAGCTGGCGCAGGCACCGCGCCGCCCGCATGTGGTCTTTGTCACCGCTTACGACCAATACGCGGTCGAGGCCTTTTATGGCCATGCTGTGGACTACCTACTCAAGCCGGTGACCGACGAGCGGCTGGCGCGCAGCGTGGCCAAGCTCAAGAACGTCCTTTCGGCGCGGCAGCCGGCAGCCGACATCGACGCGCTGCTCAGCCGCCTCGCGCAGCACACCCAGTCGCGCAGCTACCTGCGCTGGATCCGCGCGAGCAAGAAAAGCGGTGACGGCGAGATCGCCGAGCAGATTGCGGTGGCCGACGTGGTCTACATTCAGGCGGACGACAAGTACACCTGCGTGTATGCCAAGGAGGGCGGGCAATTGCGCGAGTGGCTGATCCGCGTGCCGCTGTCTGATCTGACGCGCGAGCTTGATCCGGCCGACTTTGCGCAGATCCATCGCTCGGTGATCGTCAATCTGCATGCCGTTGCCGGCACGCGGCGCGACCTGACGGGCAAGCTCTTTGTCCGGCTGCGCGAGCAGGCGCGCGAGCTGCCGGTGGCGCGTCAGTACGTCGCGCTGTTCAAGCAGATGTGATCAAGCAAATGTCATCAGCTTGCCCCGATCAGGCCGCCGTGCGTTCGCGGCGCCGATAAGGTTCAGGCCGCTTGCGGCAGCGGCATGAACGCCGGCAGCGGCACGCTGCGCACGCCGGCGCTGTCGCACACCAGCGCGTGGCCGTCAGCCACCGCCTGCCAGGTGCCGGTATCGGCATCCACCGGCTCCGAGGCCAGCACAAGACCGCTTTCCGTCGTGCGCATGTACAGGCTTGGCGGCCGGCCATCGCTGGCGGCGCGAAAGCCGTAGAGCGTGCGGCCGTCGCTCAAGGCGGCGGCAAAGCGCAAGGGTCCGTTGACCTGGGCCTGGCGCATCGCCACGAGCGCCTGCGCCAGCACGTGGCTTACCGCATCGAGGACGGAGGCACCGCGCTCGATCTGCGCCAGGATCAGCAGGAACAGCAGCTCGGAGTCGGTGGCGCCATGGCGCTGCGCGTACAGCGCATCAGGCAGCAGTGTTTCCAGGCCGCGCTTGACCTTGGCATAGCCTGCCAGCTGCCCGTTATGCATGAACAGCCACTGCCCATGCACGAAGGGGTGGCAATTGGCGCGTGCAATCGGCGTGCCGGTGGCCGCGCGCACGTGCGCGAAGAACAGCGCCGAGCGCACGTGGCGCGAGAGCGATTGCAGGTTCTCGTCAGACCAGGCTGGCGTCACCTCGCGATAGACGCCGGGGCTGCCGCGCTCGCTGTACCAGCCGATGCCAAAGCCGTCGCCATTGGTGGCGACCTTCGCTTCCTCCGCGCGCAACGATTGGCGCAACAGCGAATGGCTCGGCGCGCACACGTACTCGTCCAGATAGACAGACTCACCACGATAGGCAAGGAACCGGCACATGGACGGGCGACGACGCAGGCGGAGTTGAGGTCGTCGACATTGTCGTCCCCTGCGGCGCCGACGGTCAAAGGCGCAGCCAAGCCTTTCCCCGGCAATTTGTTTGCAGGCAACGCAGCGTCAGGCGAGCGTCAGGCGTGGTCAAGGTTGTCGCAGGCATGGCTGGAGCGTGGCTCGAGCCTGGCTAGAGCCTGGCTTGAGGCTGGCTCGAGCGTGGCTTCGTTGTGGACCCAGCGCGCGCGCGTCAGAGGTGCTGTGCCCCGCCGCCTAGAATCGTCCGATGAAAATCGTCTTTGCCGGCACACCCGAGTTTGCTGCGCGTGCGCTCGCTGCCCTGATCGAGGCGGCGCCTGCGCGCGGCTGGAGCATTCCGCTGGTACTGTCGCAGCCGGACCGGCGGGCCGGGCGTGGCATGAAGCTCGCCGTGGCGCCGGTGAAGGCGCTGGCACTGGCGCATGGCATCGAGGTCGCCGCCCCGACGACCTTCAGCATCAAGCGGGGCGGTGCGCAGGCCGAGGCCGCCCAGGCGCAATTGCGCGAGCTTGCGCCCGATGTGCTGGTGGTGGCCGCCTATGGCCTGATCCTGCCCCAGGCCGTGCTCGATGCGCCGCGCGGCCTGATGCAGGCGTCTGGCGCGCGCCTGACCGCGCTCAACATCCACGCCTCGCTGCTGCCGCGCTGGCGCGGCGCGGCGCCAATCGCGCGGGCCATCGAGGCCGGCGACCCGCACACCGGCATCACCATCATGCAGATGGAAGCGGGGCTCGACACCGGCCCCATGCTGCTCGACGAGCGCGTGCAGATTGCGCGCACCGACACCACCGCCACTCTCACATCGCGCCTGGCCGATCTCGGCGCAGGCCTGATCGTGC
>JBIIZX010000226.1:0-5845 GCA_044346055.1 Burkholderiaceae bacterium
TCAATGCACCGGTTACACCATCAGAAACGCCCAAATGGCACGGTCACTTGCTCCACCAGGCCCATACAACAGTGACTGGTGAAACATCCGGGCTAGCCGGCTGTCCCCGTGGTGGAGTGTCGCTGCTTGCGGCGTAGATGAGAACGCTCTGACAGCGCAGACTACGGAGCCGGCTTGATCGTTCGCGCCGTCACGCTGGCCGTCATACGCGCAAGATGAATCAACACCTCGGCATCGGTTCGGCCGCTACGCACGGGCACGTGAAACGCATGGTCCGCGTCTTCAATCACCTCGAGCGTGCCGGTGGGGATGCGCGTCAGCAGCGCGCGCAACTGGGAAAGCTCGGCCAACTTGTCGCGACTGCCTTGCAGGAACAGCATGGGCAGGTCAATGTCGCCCAGGTGCTCGGCGCGCTCGGTGGAGGGCTGTCCGGCGGGGTGCAGCGGAAAGCCGAAGAACACGAGCCCGCGCACGGCAGGCAGCGGTGCGGCGGCCTGCGCTTGCGACGTCATGCGGCCGCCAAAGGACTTGCCGCCTGCATACAGCGGCAATGTCGGCCAACGGGCGGCGGCGAGCGCGACGGCAGCACGCACCGTGCGATGGCACTGCGCCGGCGGATCGGGCCGCCGGGCACCGGCTTCCATGTAGGGAAACTGATAGCGCAACGTGGCAACGTGATTCTCAGCCAGCGCCTCGGCCAGCGCCTGCATGAAGGGGTGATGCATGCCGGCGCCCGCGCCGTGGGCCAGCACGAGGGCGGCAGTGCAGTCGTCCGGCGTGAGTGCCAGTGCGCTGACGCTTGGCCCTGCAGTGGATTCAGTGCCTGCAGTGCCTGGCGCAAGCTCCATCTGCAAGGCTTGCAGCGATGCAGAATGGCGCGTCATGCCCGGTGCTGCTTGCGCCGCGTAGGCCGGATGTTTGATCAGAGACGCGGGACTTGCGCGGATGCATGCGCGAGCCAGATTGCACGAGAGGGGCGCCGCCGATGCCCGCAGCCATCGGTGAGCACTTGAGCGCAACATGGCCGCGCAGAGTCTGCCCCCGCGAAGGCAGGGGCGCCGCGCAAACCCGCGAAGCCCCAACGGACCGAATTGGCTTTGACCAATGGTCGGCTGTCGCTGCAGCTTCCAGAGGGAGATCGTGTGTGCACGGGGGCGACCTGGTGAAACATCCGGGCTAGAGTGCACGCCGCATGTCGACGTGCGGGATGCCGGCGTCGTCGTACACGCCGCCCTCTGCGCGAAACCCCTCGCGCTCGTAGAACGGCACGGCATGCGTCTGTGCGCTGAGCACGGCATCGACGTGCCCGCGGCGCCGCGCCTCGTCCATCAGTGCGCGAAGCAACACGGTGCCGACGCCGCGTCCGCGTGCCTCCTGCCGCACGGCCATGCGGCCGATGTGACCATCGGGCAGCAGGCGGCCGGTGCCCACGGCCACTGCGCCGCCATCTCGCGCGTCAAAGGCCAGCGCATGCACGCACTGCGGGTCCCACGCGTCGAGCTCGATCTCGGCGGGCACCTTTTGCTCGTCGACAAACACCGCGTAGCGGATCGGCTCGGCCTGCGTCCGCAGTTCTTCCCAACTGCCCAGTGTGACGCGAAGCTCAGCCATGGGCTTCTTCCGGCGGGACGCTCTCGAAGCCGCGCAGGGCGCCACGCACTTCCTCGCGCCAGGGCAGCGCGCTCTTCTTCACTGGATCTGCGTTCACGTAGATGAGCTCGCCCTCGATCAGCGGCGCAGCCTGCTCGCCGCGCCGGTACATCTCCACCACGAAGCGCAGGCTGCTACGACCGATGCGCGCGGTGCGACCGCAGATCTCGAGCTCGTCGTCGTAGACGGCAGCAGAGTGATACACGAGGCCCGCCTTGCGGACATACAGGTCGCTGCCGTGCGCGACAAAGTCCTGCGGATAGCGCAGGCCGGCCGCGCGCCAGTACTCGGTGACGCAGACGTCGCAATAGGTCAGGTAGTGACCGTTGAAGACCACCCCCTGCATGTCGACCTCGGCCCAGCGCACGCGCAGTGCCAATCGGTGGCGAAAGTCGGCGTAGGCCATGGCTACTTGATGCCGCGCGCCGGGTCGCCGCCGATCGCCACCGTGAACTTGGCCGGATCGATATGCCGCCGCCAGGCGGCGTTCACCTCGGCGGTGGTCAGGCTGCGCAGGCGCGCCTCCACTGCCTTGCTGTACTGAAACGTCCGCTCCACGTCCAGATTGTTGACCCAGTTGGCTGCCAGCGTGGAATCTTCTGAACGGGCCAGCACGCGCTCCTGCAACAGGCCGTTGCGCGCATCCTGCACTTCCTTGTCGGTAAAGCCGTCGCGCAGCGAGCGCTCGAGTTCCTCGCGCACGGCGGCCTCGACCTTGGCCATGTTCTGCGGGGCGGCAATGGCGCCGATCGAGAAGCTGCCGGCACGGTCACGCCCGTTGATGCTCAGGCTCGAGCCAATGCCGTAGGACAGCCCGTCGCGCTGGCGCACGCGGTCCATGAGCCGGTTTGACAGGCCGCTGCCGCCGCCAAAGATGTAATTGGCAATCAGCAGGGCCGGCAGGTCCGGATCATCATCGCGCAGGGCCAGAACGATGCGTGCACGGTAGCTCGCGTTCTCCTTGTCGGGCGTAGGTGCAACCAGCCGCTGTGCCGGCGTCGGGCGCGGCTCGGCCACGATGCGCGCATACGGCGCAGGCGAGGCCCAGCCCGCGAACAGCTCCTGCACCAGCCGCTCGATCTCCTTGTCGTCAAAGTCGCCCACGATGGCGATCTCGCCGCGCGCCGTGCCGTAAAACTGCTTGTGAAACGCGGCCAGGTCATCGCGAGTGAGCTTGGGCACCTGCTCCAGCCGCTCTGCCAGTGAGAGATAGCGGCGCGGGTCGCCGGACGGATAGGTGTTGACCGCCGTCAGCAGCACGTCATTGGCAGCCGCGTTGGGATCCGTGCGCTGCGACTCCAGCCCCGTCACGACCTCGCGCTTGAGCTGATCGAACTCGGTCTGCGGAAAGTTCGCCTCGCGCAGCACATGCGCCACCAGCCGCAGCGCATCAGGCAATTGCGCCCGCTCGGTCTGGAACGCCTGCAGGTTGCCCTGGATCTTCAGTCGCGTGAACTCGTCCGAGATCTGCTGCCGGTTGAACTTGCTGGTGCCGCGCATGAGCATGGCGTCGGTCAGCTGACGCTGCAGCGCCTTGCCCTGCAGCGAGCGCTCGTCACCAAACCGAAATGCCATCGATACATCCACGGTTTGCCCGCGCGTCTTCTTGGGCAGAAGCGCGATCTTCAGATCGCCCACGCGCACGATGCGGGTCCGCTTGTCGATGTTGTCCTGCGACGGGTCGAACACCTCGCCGGCAGCAACGGTGGCGCGCGGCTTGAAGTCCTTCAGGATGTCGGCCACCGCCAGCGGCGCGGGGATCTGCGCGCGCAGCGGCTTGTCCTCCGGGATGAACATGCCCACGCCGCGGTTGTCACGCAGGAAGTAGCGGCCAGCAGCGGCAGCCACCTCCGCGCTCGTCACGGCGGCAGCGCGATCACGCCCGACGAAGAACAGGCGCCAGTCGCCCAGCGACACGTATTCAGCGAGGCTGATGCCGAACTGCTGCGGGTCCGCCAGGGCTCGGCTGTACTCGGTCTCCGCGTCCTGCTTGACGCGCGTGAGCTCCGCCTCGGTGGGCGGCGTCTGCGCCAGGCCCTCGACCACCTCGATGATGCGCGCGCGAATCGGCTCCAGCGCCTCACCCGGCTTGGCGACCGCACCAAACATGACGAGACCCGGATCACGCAGGAACATTGGGAACGCACAGACCTGCGCTGCCAGTCCCTTTTCAACCAGTTCCTTGTGCAGGCGGCCGTTTGGTGTGTTGCCCAGCACCTCGACCGCGGTCGAAATCGCCGGCGTGTCGGCCGCCAGCGCCGAGGGGATGCGGTAGGCCACCAGCACCAGTTGCACGCTGCCAGCGCGCCGCACGACGAAGCTGCGCTCGCCGTCATGTGCTGGCTCCACGGTCCAGAACACGGGCAAGGTGCGCTTGGGACGCGGAATCTTGCCAAAGCTCTCGGCAATCCACACCAGCGTGCGTGCTTCGTCGAACTTGCCGGCAATGCTCAGCACAGCGTTATCCGGCTGGTAGTACATGCGATAGAACCCCTGCAGGTTCTCGATACGCACGTTCTCGATATCACTGCGATTGCCGATCGGCAGCTTGGCGTAGTTGTGCCAGTCGAACATCAGCGCAAACATGCGCTTGAACATCACCTGCCCGGGCTGGTTCTCGCCCATCTCGTACTCGTTGCGCACCACCGTCATCTCGGAGTCGAGATCGCTCTTGCGGATGAACGAGTTGACCATCGCATCCGCGCTCCAGCCAATGGCCCAGCGCAGGTTGTCATCGCTGGCCTGGAAGGTGGAGAAGTAATTGGTGCGATCAAAGCTGGTGGTGCCGTTGTTGCGAAAGCCGCGGCGGCTGAACTCGACGTCGGGCTTCGGATAGTTCTTCGAGCCCTTGAAGATCAGGTGCTCGAGCAGATGCGCCATGCCCGTCTCGCCATAGTTTTCCTGGCGCGAGCCCACCTTGAAGGTGATGTTGACCGTGACCGTCGGTTTTGACTGATCGGGATACAGCAGCACGCGCAGCCCGTTGGCAAGCTCGAATTCGTTGATGCCCTCGACCGAATTGATCCTGCGCACTCCCGCCGGCAGGACCATGGGCGCAGCCGCTGGCTGGGCCTTGGGCGAAGTGGCGAACGCGGTGGCGGCAGGCTGCGCCTGCCCGTGGCCCGGCGCGAGCGAAGCAAGGACAGCGAGGCTCAGTGCAATGGCAAGTGCGCGGATCGACACGGAAGAACTCCTCGGATTGGGACTGCCTGGCAACCTTCGCTCGCAAGCTGCGGCGTGGGTGCTCAGAGCGGGGATGGCGTTGTGATCGCTGATCAGTGACCAGTGATCGGAATAGACAGCATGGTTACGCAGCTTTCAGGTCTTCAGTTGCGGCTTCAGCTGCGGCCGGGTGCTGAACGGGTCGCTCGGGTTGCGACCTTGGAGCACGTCGGCGAAGCGAAGTTCCACCGTGGGCATGATCTGCGGGTGCGTAAAGACGTAGAAACGCTCGGCCTCGACTGCCTCGAAGGTCGCACGCACCACATCTGCCGCACTCATGCGCCCGCTGTCAACCGCCTTGACGATGGTCGCGTGGGCCGCGCGTTGCGAAGCGGTTGGCGCGGCAGCGTCACGCAGGTCGTCCGGGCGATTGCGATGCGACTGTGCAATGCCGGTGGGCACATAGGCAGGGCACAGCACCGAGGTGCCGAGCTTGGCCTGCACCAGCTTCAGATCATGGTGCAAGGTCTCCGACAGCGAGACCACTGCGTGCTTGCTGACGTTGTACACACCCATGTTGGGCGCGTTCAGCAGGCCCGCGATCGAGGCCGTGTTGACGATATGGCCGGGCTCACCTGCCGCCAGCATGGGCGGCACGAAGTGCCGCACGCCGTGGATCACGCCCCACAGGTTGACACCCAGCACCCATTGCCAGTCGCGCTCGCTGTTTTCCCACAGCAGGCCACCACTGCCAACACCGGCGTTGTTGAACAGCAGGTGCACGGCACCGAAGGTCGCGAAGGCACGCTCTGCCAGCTGCTCCACCTCCTCGCCACGCGCCACGTCTACCCGCTCGCTAACGACCTGCGCACCGGCTGCCTGCAGCTCCGCTGCGATAGCGGCCAGGGCATCGGCCTGCACGTCCGCCAACACAAGCTTCATGCCCCGCGCCGCCCCCAGCCGCGCGAACTCCCGCCCGAAACCGCTGCCTGCGCCGGTGATGACGGCGACCCGTCCTTCGAAGTCCTGCATC
>JBIIZX010000227.1:0-5844 GCA_044346055.1 Burkholderiaceae bacterium
CAGCTTGGTGACGTCGGTCCAGTAGATGCCCTGCAGCAGCGGCACGCGTTCGCTGGAGAAAGCGCTCGGGCCTGCGGCATTCTTTCCTGAAGGACGGTGCCGTCATAAGGAGGACACGCCATCATTCAGCGCGGGTATCCCCCGATAACGCTCGCGCCGGCACGGCTCCATCTACGCAACTGAACAAACCGAACGGCGCGACGGCATGCGACTACCATGCGCCCTGACACTGCAACGGAGACCACGATGGACGACACCACCTCTTCAATCAACCGCCAGAAACTCTTTGCCGACGCCAAGGTCGTGCTGGACGACGTGGACGCACTGCTCAAGCAGGCGGCCAGCGCCACCGGCAAGCAGGCCGAAGAGCTACGCGAACAGGCCGCCGAGGCTCTGCACAAGGCCAGGCTGCGCATGGGCGAGGCGCAAGTGACGCTGAGGGAGCAGACCCGCAAGACGCTGCGCGACACCGACGGCTGGGTGCATGCCAATCCGTGGCAGGCGGTGGGCGTGGCCGCAGGGGTGGCTTTTCTGCTTGGCCTGCTGGTCTCGCGCCGCTAAAGCCTTGTTGCGCTTTGCTGAAACGCTGCGACGTGCATCCGCACGGCAGCGCTTGACGCGCGCGCACTGAGCCAGCCTGTGCCAATGTCAGACCAACCCACGCGCGAGCAGCGCACGCAAAAGGTGCCTGCCTCCGCGGACCCTTCCTCTGACGCGCCTGCGCCTGAGCCGCCCGGCCCGCTGCGGCGGCTGGCACGCGCCGGTGCGGCGCTGCTGGTAGCGCGCGCCGAGTTTGCGTCGGTGGAGCTGGCACTGGCCCGCGCGCAGCTCATGCGCTGGCTGCTGCTGGCTTTGCTGGCGCTGCTGCTCGGGCTGCTTGGGTTGCTGTCGCTGACCGCCCTCGTGGTGTTGATGCTGTGGCCCGTGCTCGGCTGGGGCGGGCTGCTGCTCGTGGCCGTCGGCTACATCGGCGCCGGGGCCCTGGTGGTGCGGCGTATCTTGAACGACCTCGACACCGCGCCACCCCTGCTGCAGGAGACGCTGCAGGAACTGAAGCGCGACCGCGCGGCGCTGTCGCGAGCCATGGCGGGTGACAACGCCGCAGACAATGCAGCGGCCGCCACCGCCGCGGCAGCAGCACAGGCCAAATGAGCACCGACACCAACCGCCTGCGCTTGGAGCTGCTGCGCATGCGCGCCGCCATCGAGCGCGAGGAGCTGGCCGCGGCCGTGACCGAGTTGCACGCGCGCACGGTGACGCTGCGGCGCGTTGCCGGCGTGGCCAACCGGCTCGGCACGGCGATGAACGGCAGTTCTCCCGGTGCACTTGGCTGGCTGGCGCAGGCTGCCAGCGCATTCGACCAACGGCCGTGGGTACCGTTGGTGATTGCCGGCGCGGCGCGCCTTGCGAAGCACCGCCCGTGGACGGTGGCGCTGACGCTCGGCGCACTCCTTCTGGTGGCGCGCGCAAGGCGCGCCGCGCAGCACAGCAACGAGTCGCAGGCAACGCGGCACGAGTGATGCGCTTGGCGCGTCACTTGCCGCTGCCTGAAAGCGCTCCATGGCCCTGCGCTCGACCATCCACCGCGCCGATCTCACCGTCTCTGATCTCGACCGCCACGTCTACAGCCAGCATGCGCTGACGCTGGCGCGGCATCCGTCGGAGACCGAAGAGCGGCTGATGGTGCGCCTGCTGGCCTTTGCGCTGCATGCGGACGAGGCACTCGCCTTCGGGCGCGGGCTGTCGGCCGAAGATGAACCGGATCTCGTTCGCTGCGACGACACCGGCGTCATCGAGCAGTGGATCGACGTCGGGCTGCCCGATGAAAAGGCGGTGCGCAAGGCATGCGGCCGGGCGCGGCAGGTGGTGGTGCTGGCCTACGGCGCGCGGCGCGTGGAGGCCTGGTGGCAGGAAAACGCCGCGGCCTTTGCGCGCCACGCCAACCTGACCGTGCTCACGCTCACGGGCGAGGAGACCGATGCACTGCAGCGCCTGGTGGCGCGCGCCATGACGCTCACCTGCACGCTGCAGGAGGGTCAGGTTGGCTGGCCTCTGCGGCCGAGACCGTGGAGCTGGCGCCGCAGCGGCGGATGTAGTGGTGTTGAGTCCGGTCGCGGCGCGGCAGCCGCCGATTGTCATTGCCCAAGCTGTTTCGGGGCGTCTCACGCTTCTTTGAAAAGGGGCTTGGAGAGGCTTGTCGGTGTCGCGACAGGGATCGATAGCCCACCTCTGCTCGCTGAAGCCACAACGAGGCAGGCAAGAACGAAGCGGCTGATTCGATCCGTCGGCTCACCGCCACCTTGCTCCACGCACTGAAACGCAGCGGCGGGCGCTATGGCCTGCAGACGATGTGCGAAGGCGGGGCGCTGGCCAACGCGACGATTGTTGAGATGCTGCGCTGAGGCCTGTCAGCGTTGAGTCACGCGCCGCTGCGCTTCGTCGAGCACCCAGCTCTTGGCATCGCTCAGCGCCACCGTGCTGTCGCCGTCGGTCCAGCGCAGCGTCCCCTTACTGCACTCGAAGCTCGTGACGGCTGCCGTCCGCGCCACGCGGAAGCTGCCGTCGCACAGCAAGGCGGCAATCTGCGGTGTGGCGACACGGCCGGCCGCCTTCGAATCGACCTGGCCCGCTTCAACGAGCGGCGCGAGCAGACCATCGACCGGGGCGAACCGCACGCGTGCGGGGCCTGTGAGGGTGTAGATCATCTCGCCCGGCAAACGCAAGCGCGCGGTGCCGCTGCGCAGTTCGAACGGCGCAGTGATGTCAAAGCGCTCGCCCGCCTTCAAGGGCCGGCCGGCAAACGCGTCGCCGCTGAGTTCGACCACGCTGATCTGGGGACCGGGCGCGGCAAGCAGCTTCTCGAAGGGCGAGCGCGGCCGCGCGTCGTCCAATCCTGTTCCTTCGATCCCGGATCCGCCGGCAAACAGGGGCGCCTTTGTCGTCACGCACCCCGCAAGAAACATGATGCTCGCTGCGCACAGCGCGACCAGCAGGCTAGTGCTTGCTCGATTTCTTTTCATCGCTTTCCCTTTCCTCGTACTCGAACAGTCCGATACTCATCCGGTGCGTTGGCCCGTCGACGTCACCTTCAGAGAGCCGTTGGGCCTGGGCATTGATCTCTTGCAGAAACGCCGTGCCGCGCTGCTTAACGGTGGCACGCAGCTGGGCCATCGCTTCAGGTGCCAGTCCTTCGACGCGCACGCGACGATCGAAGAACGGCTCCCCGTCGCCGCGCAGGTTGTGGACTGCCGCACTCACGTGATCACCGACGATGTTGGCCATGACTTGAGCCTTCTCCGGTAACGACTCACTGGGCACGAACACCCGGGCATTGAGCTTGAGGCGGCCGTCCTGTTCGGTTTCCACGATTGACAGGCGCAGCCACTCATCGAAGACCGCTCGCGGCCGAATGTCCTTGCTGACGCTCTCCACGAGTTGCTCAAACGAAGGCTCCCCCTGGGACGTTGACCTGAAGAGCAGACTTGGCTGGCCACTCGCGTCAAGGAAGCGATCGACTTGTGTCCACGCCGTGAGCAGCCTTGGCGACAACGCCGCCGCCGCGCTCGCCTTCTCGATCGGCGCTTCACTCTCGGCGCCCAGCGTCTCGCGCAGCCGGTTGATCTCCTGACGGTGGATCCCGGTCAGCAGCGCCGCGCGGCTGGCGGTGGGCTCGCGGTCGGCCAGCGCGAACTCCTGGTCGGCCACCTGCACATAGACCCGCTTGATCAGCTCTGAAAACACCGGAAAGGTGATGCCAAAGTGCAGCAGCAGGCGCACCACGGGCGTGACCATGCGGCGGACGGCGTCCAGCAGGAACTGCGGGGCTTGTGGCGCGGCGGGATCGGGCATGCGACAGACGTTAACAGTTCGACAGTTGACGTGTCAATTTTTTACACGCATAGTCTTGGCCGTGGAGTTTTGTTCCACGGCCTACCGAGAAGGAGGCCAACCAACCGGAATCAACCAGAAGCGGAGTCAACATGATCATCAGCAAGAAACTGGGTCGCACACGCACTGCACCGTTCGATCTCGCTCAACTCAATCTCGCCCTGCTCGCCGTTGGCCTTGCCGCCGGTCTCGCCGTTCTGCCGGCCCACGCCCAGTCGGCTGGCAACGCCAGTGCAAAGCCCAGCGAAGGCCCCTATATCGGCGCCGCGCTCGGCTGGGGGATCACGCGCTTCAAGAACGAGGACTTCTCCCCGTCGGCGGTCGGCGCCGCTCTCGGACTGCCTGCCGGCAGCGTCAGCGGCAGCGACAACCCCAACAAGACTGGCTACAAGGTCAATGCAGGCTACCGCTTCAATGACTGGCTCAGCACGGAAGTGGGCCTGGTCGACCTTGGCAAGGCGAAATATTCGTACAGCCTGCCGTCACTCGGCGTCAACGCCACTGCGTCGTACCGCACACGCGCCGTGACGCTGGCGGGCGTGGCATCCCTGCCCGTCACGGCCGAACTGAGCGTGTACGGCAAGCTCGGCGTGGCCTTCACGCAGGCGAAGAACGATCTCACGGCCAGCGGCGGCGGACTGAGCGACTCGGATTCGGTCAAGAAGCGCAAGAACAACGTGTATGCCGGCCTTGGCACCGAGTACGGGCTGACATCGAACGTCAGCATGGTCGGCGAGTACGAGTACTTCGGCACCGTGGGCGACCGCGACAACACCGGGCGCGCCACTGCGCAGCTGGTGAGCGTCGGCCTGCGCTACTCGTTCTAAGCCACCACAAGGAGGCGCAGATGAAAATGCAGGATGCAATCAACCCGAAGAAGCACGCGGCGCGAATGGCTGCGGTCGCGCTGGCGGCGAGTGTGCTGGCTGGATGTGCCACGCAGCCGCGCTCGGCCGACTACTACAAGCGCAGCGATGCGCTGCGGGAGCAGACCGTTCGCATGGCCGTGGTGGAGTCGGTCCGAGACGTGGCGCTGGACCGTGAAGCCAACGGCGTGGGGACACTGGCCGGTGCCGCCATCGGCGGCGTGGTCGGCAGCGCGATCGGCCAGGGCAAGGGTGCGACGATCGGTGCGATAGGCGGCAGCGTGCTGGGAGGTGCCGTCGGCCAGGCGATCGCGGGCGGCCGCGCACGCGTGCCGGCACTTGAAATCACCGTGCGGCTGCCGGACGAGGCGCTCATCGCCATCGTGCAGGAGCCGGGCGCGGTGCGGCCGCGGCCGGGCGATACGGTGCGGCTGCTCACGAGCGGAGGCGCAACCCGCGTCGTGCCGATGTAACTTGGTGGCAGGAGGGCGCGGTCAGCGCCGCTGATCGCGCCCTGATTCACGCACCGCGGAAACTGGCCAAGGCAGCGCGCGTCAGCTCTCGCGCTGCGTGTAGGTCATGATGTTTATCCAGGCGCCTTGCGAATCGGCGATCACAGCAAAGCGGCCCACGGTCGGGATGTCGGTGGGCGGATGCAGCACTCGACCGCCGAGTGCGACGACTTTCTCGGCACAGGCGTCGACGCTGTCCACGGTCACGTAGGCACTCCACGTCGGCGGCATGCCCCCAGCGGCGGCCTCTTTGGGCATCTGCATGATGCCGCCAATCGGCGTGCCGTCGGCCTTGACGACGTGATAGTCGCCTTGCGGCATTGGCATCACGTCCGAGGTCCAGCCGAACAAGGCCGCGTAGAAGCTCAGGGCGCTGGCAGGATCACTGGTCAAGAGCTCGGTCCAGCTGAAGGCGCCGTGCGTTGTGTAGGCGTTCATTGTGCTATCCCTCCCGTTGCTCTGCGTTTGCAGATCCTGCGTCAGAAAACGGCTTGGCCAGTCTATGGCTGGCAGCGTCAGCCGGCCATGACCTATCAGCGCCTGGCCGATTGACGTGACGCCCGCTCTAGAGATGCTTG
>JBIIZX010000228.1:0-5827 GCA_044346055.1 Burkholderiaceae bacterium
CGCTTGAACTGGCGCCTGGTGCACTTTGCACTGCCCGTGATCGACTACGTGGTGGCACACGAACTGGCCCACGTGCGCGAAATGAACCACAGCCCGCGCTTCTGGACCGCCGTGGGCCAATTGCTCCCCGGCTTTGAAGCGGCGCGCGACGAGATCAAGGGCGTGGACCTGGCGAGCCTGTAACTCGGGCGGAACGCGCGGATGGCGCGGGCGCTGATCTCGAGGACGCCGATCTCGGGGTCGCCGATCTCGAAGGCGTAGATCCAACGAGCGCGACTACAAGGCACATGACTCCCGCGCGCCTCGTTTCTCTTCTCCTACCTCCCCACCCGGACGCTTAAAGCGCACCACGAAGCTCGCCGCGCGCGTGCGCTGCGGGGTGGCGCGCGTAGGGATGCGCGGCAGCGGGCGACGCCGATGCATTGGCACGGTCGGCCAGGGAAGAGTCACTGACGGCGTGAGAACCGTTGTTCCAATCGTCGCGTCTCGTCGAAGCGCATTGTGCAAGTGCCGGCCAGATTGACCGGCGAAGCCGGCCCCCATTGACCACCCGAAAGGGGTCGATCAGATCGACCGAGTTCGGCCAAGTGCTGCCATTTCGCACCGGCGCCAGAGTCACCTGAAACCGGACATATCCATTCCACTTGAGCGAAGACGGTTAACCCGCAACGATCTATTTGATCTCGGTAATGTCCGGCAACGCCCACTGCTTGTTGAAGTAGGCCTCGGTCGGACCGTACAGCCGAAAGTACGTGAACCAGCCCTTGCCCGGGACCGTCTGCACAAAGTTCGCGTTGGAACCCGCCGGCCTGCTGGGCCCGAAATACAGATCTACCGAGCCGTCGCTGTTCTTGTCGAGACCTTCCTTGCGCGACGAGATGTCGGCGGCGCCTTGCGGCGAAAGCAACGGACCCCGCGTCAGGTTGTCGTAAAGCGTGAATGACCAGAACTGCTTGACCGGCGCATTGGGCGGCACTCTCAGGCGATAGGACTTGCCGCCATCGAGCCACGCACCGCCCTGGTCCTTGGCAGATTCAAGATAGACCTGCCCGAAACCAACCGTCTTGCCCTGAATGCCGACGGAATTGCCGATGGCCTCGTAGAACCAGGACACGCGCTCGTCGAGTTGCGCAAAGTCCTTGGTCTGCTGATCGAGCGTGACCATGTTCGAATATTCCCAGTGCGCGCCCGGCCAGACTCTCGTGTAGGGAAAGCGTTTGTCGTAGGCGGTCGCGCGCGCCATCAAGTCGCCGGCCACGGCCGCATCGGTCAGGATTTTCCGGGTCCGGTCATCGATAGTGAAAGGCTTGCCCTTTTCGATACCGAGCGAGCGCAACATCGCCAGGAAGTAGCCGTCGCGCGCCTCGGGTGGCTCAGGCTCGAGCACGGCCTTGAGCTGTTGCCAATAGGTCAGGTCGTTGGGTTGCTGAGACGCCCAGTCCTTGCCGCCCACGGGAACGTATTTGGTGATGCCGGGCTTGGCGCGATCGGCCCAGGCATACAGCCGATGCTTGCGTACCGTGGCTTCGGCTTCCACCCGGTCCGCCGCCAAGCCGCGTGTGGCGAACCACACCTGGTTTGTCGGTGAGCGCATGACGATGTAGCCGGGGGCCTGCACGGCCTTGCTGCCGGGAGGCAGGATCAGGTACTTGCCGCCCTTGCCCTTGTCGGGACCGGTCTGGCCCATGTCGGTGACCGGGCGCTGCCAGATGTCGAGCACGCCGCCCGCGGTTGCACCGGCCGGCACGTCGACGACCAGCGGTCCCTTTTCGGCCATGTTCCAGAAGCTCATCGCGTACAGCGTCGTCAGGTTCGGCGTGAGCATGCCGGCCTTGTCCTTGAGCGTCTGGTAGAGGACGATCTCGCCGTCTTTGGCGCCGAACGCGTTGAGGTGCGCGAGATGCAGTCCGTGGAAGCCCACGGCTGGCAGCCCCCAAAGGTAAGCCTGCGTCGCGCGCTGGAAGTCCATCTCGTCATAGAGCGTCTTCAGCGCGGCCTGGGACGGGTAGCCGTTTTCGAGCTGCAGCTTGCCCATGCGCGTGTCGACAGGCTGCGCACCGGCCCCGACGCCGACGAACAGGCAGGCGAGGGCCGCGGCGAGCGGGAGAATGTTGAGTTGGTGAGTCTTCATGTGGTGTCTCAATCTGTGAGTGATAGGACCCGTTCGCTGCTTCATGCAGGCGCCGCGGGACTGCCGGTCATGGGCGCTCGACCAAGGGCGGCTGCTTCCATGTCCCGTCGATCAACGGCTCCTTCGGTCCGTAATATCGGCTGGCGAGGAAGAATGGGCCGTTCGGCGTGGGCAGCCAATTCGATGCCTTCTCCGGCCCTGGGTTTTCATTCTGAAGGTAGATCTCGAGCGAGCCGTCCGGGCCCTGCTTGAGCCCCGTCGTGCGGTCGCCAATGGAATATCGATTGATCGGGTTTTCGACCAGCAAGCGCCCGGGCAGGTTGTACATCGTGATCGACCAGAACAGGGTGACGGGAGGCAGCTGGCCGGGTTCGAATCGAAGCAACCATTTCCTTGAACCGTCGAGCACCTTGCCATCCGGCGCCGTCTGGTAAGCACCGTAAACCGCCTCCTCCTTGGAATTCGCGTAGATGCCGAGCCGCGCGCCCGCCGCACGTTTCATCATGTAGTCCGCGCCGAGAAACTCGCGCGTACCGAAATACGCTTTCGAATCCGTCTGCGCAAGTGCGAACTCATTGAGTTGTTTCGATGCGTCCGCAACCCCCTGGTCGATAGCGCTGCGCATTGCAGGATCGAACTTGGCCGGATCGAAAGGTTGACCGGGGCCGATGCCGATCTTCGCGAAGCGGGCGAACGTGGCCTTCTCGGAAGGCACTGTCGGCATGAACGGCAGCAGCGCATTGAGGTAAGCAATGAAGCCGATGCCTTCGGCCTTGTTCGCATCCCATGCCGGCCACGCGACCGGCGGTGCAGGCTTCGGCGCCGGCTTGCGGGTGAACTGCGAAAGAGGCATGAGCTTGTATCGGACCTGAATGTCCTGCATGGCCGGTATGTCCTCTGGCCCGGCAAGTTGCGTGCGCGTGAGCGTTCCGACGAAATCGGTTTCCGAGCGGAACACCTTCGTGATGCCCTTGGGCACCACGCCCTTCCAGCGGGGGCCGGCAAACATATAGGTGCCCGCCTCTCGGCCAGTGGTGCGCACGCCGGTGTAGGCGAAGTTGTGCGTGTAGAGGTCAAACCACTGGTTCACGTAGTAACGCGGCGCCGGCACCGCCGGTAGCGATAGCACGATGGGCTCGGCGCGCAGGTCCAACCAAGCCCATGAATACGGTGTGTCGTTGTTCGGCGTGACGATGTCCTTGTCTGCCGGCGTCGCCGAGCGCGCGTAGTGGCGGAAGCGGTTGAAGCCGCCGACATAGCCGGGGAAGTCCTTGTTCTGGGTCTGGTTGTACATCGTCTGGTAGCCCTGGATGGGTGCATAGGCGTACAGCCACGCTTCCTTGGCAATCGTCCTCGCTTCGGCCGGTGTCAGCGCAGCCGTTTTCTGTGCCTTGGCGACGGCCACAGGAAGCGCACAGCACACGACGGCTGCGAGAAATGACGTGAAACGAGATGTGAAGAACATTCGGCTTCCTTGCGTCTCTGGCGGCAAAACGGGCCAGTGTGTGGGCTGCACGGCAATAGATCAATGGCATACAGTGAATGATTTTCATGCGTGGCGCGTATAGTGAAATTTCACTTCGGAGAACCGGATGCAGATCGACTTACGCCTGCTGCGGCAAGCGCAAGCGCTGGCCGAACATGGCAGCTTCACGCGTGCCGCCGAGTCCCTGGACATCACGCAGCCTTCCTTGAGCCGCGGCATCAAGGAGTTGGAAACGCGCGTGGGATTGCCGCTGTTCAGCCGCAGTCGCACCGGACATGAACCCACTGACTTTGGACGGGTGTTCCTGCAGCACGCAGTCGAAGTGATGCGCGGTGTCGGCGACCTGGAACGCGAAGTCGCTCTCGCAAAGGGGCTCGCCAGTGGCGAGGTGTCGGTGGGCATGGGCCCCTACGCGGCCGAGTTCCTTTTGCCTCACTGTGGTGCCCGGTTCTCCGCCGCGCACCCGACAGTGCGCCTCCGGGTTTCCATGGGCGACCCCGCAGTCATGGCTCGGCTTCTCAGAAGCCGGACTGTGGACATTGCAGTGGCGGAGGCAACGGTTGTCGAGGACGCTACCGCCTTCGAAATCGTGGCCCGCCTTGGTCCCGTCGCTGGATTTGCGCTTGTCCGTACGGGACATCCGTTGACGCGTCAAGTCAATCTTGAAATCGGCGACCTTCTCAACTATCCGTTCGCGCAGGTTGTGATGCTCCCTCCGCGCTTGCTCAAACCAATCCTCGCCACTCGGAGGGGGCCAACGCCCCGGCCGGCCGTTCCGTTCCCTGCGATCGAGTGCCCGACGGCCCACATAGCATCTCGCATTGTTGCCGAGTCGGATGCATTTACGTTCGCATCGCTGGGAATGGTGCGCGACGACCTGGAACGAGGCCGGCTAGTGCCGGTGCTCCAGTCCGGGTGGCTGCGGGCTGAATGGAACATCGTGCGCCTGCGCAGCCGCACGCCATCTCCAGCGACTAATGGTTTTGTCGAAGAGGTGCAACGGACGCACGCGGCTATGGTTCGCGACGAACAGTCACTAAGGGCGCGCTTCTTTCGCTCGCCGCGAGCGTCAGCTATGCCAAGACCCTCGCCTCAAGCAGAAATTGGATCCACGCGCAGGCGACAGACGCTCGGCGCCTCGTCAGGCAGAAAGCGATAGCCGCGCGGCAAGAAGGAAACAGTCGCTTCACCGGAACAAGGGATTCTGAGTTGGGTCACGCTCGCGACGCTGTACCTGGGGACCGCTATCGGGTGCACTGAACATGTCCGCTCTTGGGGCGGGCCCATGTCAGCAAAGGGTCTGAGACATCACGACTCGTGACGCAAGCGGCCCTTGCCCAGGGCCTGCAGTGCGATCAGCGACTGCCGGCGTCGGCGCTCGGGGATTCCCAGCGCAAGTGGTCAGGGGTTCGCGGCGCCCGCAAGCATTGCCGGCGAACAACCCACACACCTACCATCGCCCGGGGCCAGCATCGCGGAGTCGCGCCCCCCGCAGCGCACGCTCGCGCAGGGATCGCCCCACCTTCCCACTTAAACTGCCCGATCCAAAAGACCAAGCGTCCCCACCCCCATGCGACTCCTTCACACCATGCTTCGCGTCGGCGACCTCCAGCGGTCGATCGACTTCTACACCCAGGTCATGGGCATGCAACTGCTGCGCACCACCGACCGGCCGGAGCAGAAATACTCGCTGGCGTTTGTCGGCTACGGCGATGAGTCGCACGGCGCGGTGCTCGAGCTCACCTACAACTATGGCATCAACGAGTACGACATGGGCGGCGCTTTTGGGCACATTGCCGTTGCCGTCGACGACGCCTATGCGACCTGCGAGCGCATTAAGACCGCTGGCGGCACGGTGACGCGCGAGGCGGGGCCGGTGAAGGGTGGAACGACGGTGATCGCCTTCGTGTAGGCTCCGGACGGCTACAAGATCGAGCTCATCCAAACGTCAAAGCGCTGAAAGCGCCGGGACCAGACCAATGCAACGTCACTTTCTCGCCTTCGCCCTCAGCCTCGCCGCCTGCGCCAATGCGCTGGCACTGAGCTTCGAGCCGCCGCCGCCGTTTCCGGCCGGCACCACGCAGGACACCTATTTCGGCACGACTGTGCCCGACCCGTATAGGGCGCTGGAGGATGTCAAGAACTCGCAGGTCGCAGCCTGGATGAAGGCACAAAGCGACTATGCGCGCGCGCGGCTGGACACGCTGCCC
>JBIIZX010000230.1:0-5822 GCA_044346055.1 Burkholderiaceae bacterium
CAACAAGCTCAAAAGCGCACAGCGGCGACCCTCGATCATCGCTGCCTGCTGGGCTCAGGCCGAATTGTGGTGATGTCGCTATTTAAGGAAAGCTCAATAGATAGAAGTTGGGCGCCGTTTCGCAGGAAACGGTGTGGGCTGGAAACAGCCGGTATCACCTCTCTCGTATTCGCAAGTCCGCGCACCCGCAAGAACGGTTGCTTCGTCTAGCCACACTGATGACGTCCGCTGCTACGTTCGTTACGAGTTACGAGGACGGGACGGGTTTGCCATGAGAAAATCGAAGCAGTTAACCACCCTACGGGAGAAAACGATGACTTCAGTTACCTTTGCCTCAAAACTTGTTTTTGGGGCAATCGGCCTCCTGTTTTCTATCGCCGCCCAGTCGCAACAGTCATGGGACTACTTCAGTTATCCAGATGGACAGGATGTCATGAACGATGTGAACAAGCCGCTTTATCGAGGCTATATCACCCTTGATGAAACAGGTCCCAAGCCGATCTTTCGCATGTATGCAGGCAAGGTCACTCGATGCTTCGACGGCAGCATTGAGGCCCAGACCAAAAGGACTGCCGACGAGACCTTCATTGTCGTGAAGCGCGATCTCAAGGGCTGCGGCAGTGCGCGCTTTGTCGTTAAAAACGATGGGTCAGGCGGACGCAGAGAGATCTTGCAGAATGGTGTTTGGAAGTGGGACGGTTTTGAGCGTGGCCTCACGCTCAGGAAAGGCTAATTTCCGGCATCACAGCAGACCATTGCAGCGGCACGACATACGTGAGTGAGATCGCCTCGGACCGAATCGAGGTGTCGATCTGCCGCTTGGCATCAAGCTTTAGAAGATTGTCGTGACGTATAGGCCCTGAACGACGTGGATCAGTTCCCACACGCGGGTGGCAATACTCGGCGCAGGCTAGCCGCTGCGGCGCCGGGTTGTAGGGCGGCACCCGCGTGGTTGAACTCGCGCCCCGGCCGAGCGTTCTCCCGGGCAGCGCATTCGACCCCAACAGCGACCTTGCGGTCATCAAAGTGGCGGGTTCCTATAATCGCGTTCCTTTTGCATCGGAACTCGCATGGAAGCCGAACGCCTGAATCAAATTGCCGCCACCGCCGGATCGCTGCAACAGCGGCTGGACGAACTGCGGAGGTATCTTTGACGTCGAGGGCAAGGAAGGTCGGCTGAAGGAAGTCTCCGGCCAGCTTGAAGACGCAGGCGTCTGGAGTGACCCCAAGCGCGCCCAGGAACTGGGCCGCGAGAAGAAGCTGCTGGACGACGTCGTGGGCCGCATGCGCCGGCTCACCAGCGGCATCAGCGATGCCGCCGAGTTGCAGGCGATGGCCGCCGCCGATGATGACGACGCCACGCTGATCGCCGTCGAGGCCGATCTCGCCAAGCTCGCCAAGGATGTTGGCGACCTCGAGTTCCAGCGGATGTTCAACCACCCACTGGACCCCAACAACTGCTTCATGGAGATCCAGGCCGGCGCGGGCGGCACCGAGGCGCAGGACTGGGCCGGCATCCTCGAGCGCATGTACCTGCGCTATGCCGAACGCAAGGACTTCAAGGCCGAACTGCTCGAAGAGTCCGAGGGCGAGGTCGCCGGCATCAAAGGGGCGACCATCAAGATCAGCGGCAGCTATGCCTACGGCACGCTGCGCACCGAGACCGGCATCCATCGGCTGGTGCGCAAGAGCCCGTTTGACTCCAACGCGCGCCGCCACACCTCGTTCGCCAGCGTGTTCGTCTACCCCGAAGTCGATGACACCATCGAGGTCGAGATCAACCCGGCCGACTTGCGCATCGACGTCTATCGCGCCTCCGGCGCCGGCGGCCAGCACGTCAACAAGACCGAGTCGGCGGTGCGCATCACGCACCTGCCGAGCGGCATCGTCGTGGCCAGCCAGAACGACCGCAGCCAGCACCGCAACCGAGCCGAGGCGATGGCGATGCTCAAGTCCAAGATGTTCGAGCAGGAGCTGCGCAAGCGCCAGGCCGAGCAGAACAAGCTCGAAGCGAGCAAGACCGACATCGGCTGGGGCCACCAGATCCGCAGCTACGTGCTGGATCAAAGCCGAATCAAGGATCTGCGCACCAATGTGGAAGTCGGCAACACGCAGGCGGTGCTCGATGGCGACCTCGATGACTTCATCCAGGCGAGCCTGAAGCAGGGTGTGTGATGGAACCCTTGGCCGCAGTGACGCGCCCCGAACTGCTCGATGTGCCAAGCGCCATCGAGGGCCCGCGCGTACTCCTGCGTGCCTATCGCGATGACGACGGCGACGCGGTGTTTGCCGGCGTCAGCACGCACCGGGACGAGCTCATGAAGTGGATGACTTGGCCCACACGCCACCAGTGTGTGCTCGACTCCTCGTCCTACGTGCGACGCATGGCAGCCGAGTTCGCCCTGCGCAAGGTGCTGGTGATGGGCATCTGGGAGCGTGCCACTGGCGCCTATCTGGGAGGCACTGGCTTTCACGCCCCCCAGTGGGACGTGCCGAAGGCAGAGTTTGGCTACTTTCTGCTGCCACCCGCTCGAGGCAAGGGCTACGCGACCGAGGCACTGGAGCTGCTGATCGACTACGGCTTTCGCCACCTGCGCCTCGCGCGCGTGTCGGGCACCTGCGACGCCGATAACGCTGCCAGCGCTGGCGTGATGCGCCGTGCTGGACTCCAGGTGGAAGCGCGACTGCGGCAGGACACGCGCGACCACCATGGCAAGCTGCGCGATTCGCTGCTGTTTGCGCTCACCCACGACGACCACGCTGCCTGGATCGGCTCGCGTGCTCTGCGCCTTGGACTCTCAACGGAACCTGACTGATGGACCTCATCATCCTCACTGGCGCCTCGCGCGGGCTCGGACGTGCGTTGGCGGTTGAGCTTGCCGGACCGACATCCACGCTGCTCACTATCGCGCGCCATCCCGATCCGACCCTCGGCAACGATGCGGCCGCGCGCGGCGCCAGCATCGAGCAGTGGGCAATTGATGTCGCACTTGAAGCTGCGCCTGGGACGGCCGATGAAGCCGGCGCTACGGCGCGGCTCGAAGCTTGGCTGCACCAGCAGGACGGCAGCCGCTTCAAGAGCGCGACCCTGATCAATAACGCAGGCCTGCTGGGCACGGTTGGCCCGGTGGAGCAGATGGCGAGCGAAGACCTGGCGGCGGTTCTGCGCGTGAACCTGGAGGCGCCGATGGCGCTCACTGCTGCCTTCCTGCGTGCCACGAGCGGCTGGAGCAGCACGCGCAAGGTGCTCAACATCTCCTCGGGCGCAGGGCGCAACCCGATTGCCGGCTGGGCGGCCTATTGCGCCAGCAAGGCCGGGCTGGATCACTTCTCGCGCGTCACGGCTCTGGATGAGGCGCGCAAACCGAATGGCGCCCGCATCGTCTCGCTCGCGCCCGGCGTGATCGAGACGGCGATGCAGGCCAGCCTGCGCGCCACCGACGACACGCTGTTTCCGGACAAGGCGCGCTTCGTGGAGTTGCACGCCAAGGGTCAGCTGGCAACGCCAGAGGCTGCCGCGCAGAAGATCGCGGCGTATCTCAAGCGTGCCGACTTCGGCACCGATCCCGTGGCCGACGTTCGCAGCGCCTGAGATTTAGGGCGCTTCAGCTTTGCAGCGCTTTAGATTCGCAGCGCTTCAGATTCGCAGCTACTTAGGCGCATTTGCCAGACAAGAACTCAAAGAGAGCACCATGAGCGATAGCAGCACGCCGACGCCGGCCGACGAGAACCAGATCATGGCCGAGCGCCGCGCCAAGCTCGCCAAGCTGCGCGAATCTGGCCCCGCCTTTCCCAATGACTTCCAACGCACCCATCACGCAGGTGAGCTTGCCGCGCGCTATGGCGCGCTGGATCGAGAGGCCCTGGCGCAGCAGAACGTCGAGGTTGCCGTTGCCGGCCGCATGATGCTCAAGCGCGTGATGGGCAAGGCGAGCTTTGCCAGCGTGCAGGACACCTCGGGCCGCATCCAGTTCTTCATCGCCGACGATGACACGGGGGCGGCCGCCCATGAGGCGTTCAAGCACTGGGACCTCGGCGACATCATTGCCGCCCGTGGCGTGCTGATGAAGACGCAGAAGGGCGAGTTGTCGGTCCGCTGCAAGGAGCTGCGCCTTCTGACCAAGAGCCTGCGCCCCCTGCCGGACAAGTTCCATGGGCTGGAGGACAAGGAGCTGCGCTACCGGCAGCGCTATGTCGACCTCATGATGAACGAGTCGACGCGGCAGGCGTTCATGGTGCGCAGCAAGTCGATCGCCGCCATGCGCCAGTTCATGCTCGACGCCAACTTTCTCGAGGTCGAGACGCCGATGCTGCAGGTCATCCCGGGTGGCGCTGCGGCCAAGCCGTTTGTCACGCACCACAATGCGCTCGACATCGACATGTATCTGCGCATCGCGCCGGAGCTGTTTCTCAAGCGGCTGGTGGTCGGCGGCTTCGAGCGCGTGTTCGAGATCAACCGCAATTTTCGCAACGAAGGGTTGAGCGTGCGCCACAACCCCGAGTTCACGATGATGGAGTTCTACGCCGCGTACCACGATTACCAGTGGCTGATGCAGTTCACTGAAGACTTGCTGCGTCACATCGCGGTGGCGGCCACCGGCTCGGCGGTCATTGCGTACCAGGGCCAGACCATCGACCTTTCAATGCCGTTTGCTCGCCTGACCACGGCACAGGCGATCTTGGCCCACGCACCGCAGTACAGCGAGGCGCAACTGCACGACAAAGCGTTCCTGCGGGCAGAGCTGAGCAAGCTGGGCAGCGGGCACAGCGGCGCGGCCGGGCTAGGCGCTCTGCAACTCGCCCTGTTTGAAGAAGTCGCCGAAAGCAAGCTGATCCAGCCCACTTACATCATCGACTACCCAGTCGAAGTGTCGCCGCTGGCGCGGGCCTCGGACGCACGCCCTGGCATCACCGAGCGCTTCGAGCTATTCATCGCCGGCCGCGAGACGGCCAATGGATTTTCCGAGCTGAACGATCCGGAAGACCAGGCCGCGCGCTTTGCCGAGCAGGTCAAGGCGAAGGAAGCCGGCGACGAGGAGGCGATGTACTACGACGCCGACTATGTGCGCGCGCTGGAGTACGGCATGCCGCCTGCGGCCGGCTGCGGCGTGGGCGTGGATCGCTTCATCATGCTGCTGACCGACGCCCCGAGCATTCGCGACGTGATCCTCTTTCCGCACATGCGTCCGGAAGCAAAGGCTGAGTAAGGGCGGCCGAATGAAGGGAGCCTCCACTTCTTGCGGCGCTCGGCGATGAGCCGCGCCGAGCGCATTGCGCGGCTGCAGCGCGAACTGACCGCGCGCGCCAGCATCCAACCGCCGGAGGACTGGCTGCCGGTGCTGCTGGCAGGCGTGCGGATCGGCACAGCAAGCCCGGACGTGGCGAGCTTTCTTGTCACGACCGACCAGCGTTGCGCCCTGCTCGACTACAACCTCGTGTTCGACGACGAGGCGCTCGACATCGAAGCACGCAGTCGCCTGCTCAACGACCTGGCGCAGCACCTGCGCGAGGCCGGGTTGCTGCGCGGCTGGCGTAACGAGCAGCTCGATGTTCGACCGCTGGAGGAAGGTGCAACGGACGCAGCCGCAGCGCTGGCGACCATCGAGCGATCAGCCTGCCGCGCGCTCGGCATCAGCACGCATGCCGTGCACTTGAACGGCTTCACCGACGACGGCCGCCTGTGGGTCGCCCAGCGCGCCGCGCACAAGAGCGTCGATCCAGGCATGTGGGACAACCTGGTGGGCGGCATGGTGGCAGCCGGCGAAGGCGAACTGCTGGCGCTGGAGCGCGAATCGTTAGAGGAAGCGGGCTTGGGGCTGGGC
>JBIIZX010000229.1:0-5822 GCA_044346055.1 Burkholderiaceae bacterium
TGCACCGGTTACACCATCAGAAACGCCCAAATGGCACGGTCACTTGCTCCACCAGGCCCATACAACAGTGACTGGTGAAACATCCGGGTTAACCCTCTTGGCCCCTTTAACCCTCTCGGGTCATGTCGCGCTTGACTGCCCGCTTGTGCCGCTCATCCCAGCCCATCGCGCAGCGCCGCCCAAACGGCCAGCACCACGACCGTCACGCCGACCGCGGCGGGACGCCATGACAGCTCGGCCACGTCGCTGGATGACTGCATCGCCAGCGCACTCAGCACCAGCCCAACGGCCGCACCGATCGCTCCGCCCCAGCCAAAACCAAGCCACTGTGCCCGCGCCTGCTGGCGCGCGCGCCGTTCTCCGCGTTGCACGCGGCCCAGCAGTTCATGGTCGGGCGTAGCCGCCGCGCCTGTGACGCTGGACATCACGCCGGCGGTGAAGGCGTCGGCATCGGCCTCAAAGCGTTCATGGGTGTCGGGTGCGCGCAGCGCGGCCTCGAGCCATGTGTCGTTGGCAGGCGGTTGCTGCGACAGGTCGTCTTGTGGCGTCATGTTTCCTCCGATACTCGCCACACGGCGAGCTCGTCGCGCAGCAGCGCTTTGCCGCGCGCGATCTGCGACTTCAAAGTCCCCAGCGGTACGCTGAGCACGGCCGCTGCTTCTTCATGCGTCAGGTCCAGCGGGTAGCAGTGCAGCAGCGCAACGCGTTCGGCCTGCGGCAGCTCGGCGAGCGCGCGCGCAACGTCGATACGCAGCGCGTCGGCGCGGCGCGGGTCGGTGCTGGCGATCAATGAGCCGTGCGCTGCGTCATCCGAGGCATCGGCAGGCGCGTATCCGTGCGGCGTGTCGAGTGAGGTGACGGCCGGCCGTTCTCGCAGATCCTGCAAGAAGCAGTTGTACGCAATCCGGTGCAGCCAGGTGCTGACCCGCGCTTCGTCGCGAAACGCAGCCAGGCCACACCAGGCCTGCACGAACGTCTGCTGCGCAAGGTCGTCAGCGCGGTGCACGTCGCCTTGCGCCAGCCGTGTCAGTTGCCGGCGCACGCGCGCCTGGTGCCGCCGTACCAGTTGGCCGAGCGCATGCAGGTCGCCGCTGCGCGCACGGGCGAGCCAGGTCGCATCGAGTGCATCGTCCTGCGCACGTGCGGCGGCTTTGCGCGCCGCGTCAGCGTCAGGCGGCGCAAGCGGAGTACTCACCAGGATGTTCGCGTTCAGGGTCAAGATCGTCAGTCAGGCAGGCGCGTCGCACCATGCAGGCGAGCGCCGCGCCGTTTGCCGTTGAGCGTCACGTGGTTTCCGCCGCAGCCTGCGCCCGATTGCTAGTGGCGGGTGGCAAGGCCAGGCTGTCTTGTCTCAACAGCAGCGCGTCTAGGGTTGCGGGCGCGTTGTCGATGCGGCGTCGGCATCGCGCGGGCGCTCGATCCGCAGTGCGATCAGCTGCGCAATGGCAATGCAGGCGAGAAACGCGTCGATGCCGATCAGGAACTTCAGGCCAAGCAGCCAGAACATCAGCATCAACCCAACGCCGACGCCCAGCAGCGTGATTGCGCTGTACAGCGGCGAACGGCTTGTGCCCGTGGTGCCTTCGGTCAGCTCAAGCAAGTTTGGCGGCGCCGGCAAGCCCCGATCCGCCAGGTGGCGGATGGTCTCAAGCACGCGCTCGGTGCGCTCCTGCCGAAACCGCAACGTGATGTAGACGATGAAGCCGGCCAGCACGATGCCGGCCAGGGGGATGCCGAAGGCGAGCAGGACGGAGGTCGCGGGGACCTGGGTCAGAAGGGTGTGCATGGTGTTTCCGAAGTTGATCGTGAACAGCGGCCGGCAGCCTACGCGGTGATATGCGCCGGTTCTGCTGCCTTGGATGCACAACGGGGCTGGTCTGGATGTCGCGGGGAAGATTTTTTTGCGCTGGCGTTGCAGGCTTGAGGGCTGGGGCACCGCTCCGAGCTCAGGGGCCAGATCAACTGGACCTCGGGCGGGGCGGATGTAGTGCGCGAGACGCTGCAACTGCTTAGTCGCCGCTTTGCGTAGCAATCATTCAGATCAACGGTCGATTCACGGTCAATCGCGGGGCCCAATCTCATCGCCCAATCAGGCGCCGCCAAATAAGCCCTTCAATTGCACCAGGGTCGGGACAGGGTCTCAACACTGTTCGCTCAAGCAGGTTCGTCTACCTCGCGCGGGCGTGCCGCCAATCGCTTGGCTCGAAAGACACTGGGTTCCCGCCTGCGCGGGAACGACGTGCGGTGCTGTGCGAACAGGACTGGGACAGGGTCTTGCCTTTTGCCCTGCCACAAGCACCGTGCGCACGCACAGAGTGGGTCGGCGTCGCCCGCGCCGGGGTGCACTGTTCCCGCGTTGATGTTGATGCGATCGTTGACGGCGATGAGCAACTTGTCGCCGGGGTCCGGCCCGATCAGGGGCTCAAGCGCAGGGAAGACAGTTCCCTTGGATCGGTGAACACCCGCAGCTTGGCCGCTCGCTCGGGCGTGTTGAACAGCACCGACCGGTTCCTCTGCACGAGCTTCATGTCGTTCGACACGTCGCGAATCAGCACCCAATCCACGCGGTCGGGAAACTCGGTGAGAACCTGCGCGTACACCTCGGGGTCCTGCTCACCAGAGTCCCCCACCAGTACGACGTGACGCAGCGTGAAGCGCTGCATGAACTCGCGGATCGCCTTGACCTTGAACTCGAGGCGGTTCGCGGCCGCGACCTCGGGGTCGAGTGCCTCCGCCAGGCTCTTGAGGTCGGTGATCTTCATGGACCGCATGTGCCACGTGAACGGCGGAAAGCCCGCACCCTCGGTGAACTTGCGCAGCGGCTCGTGCAACTGCCACGGCCCGGCCGATACCACATGAAAGTGGATCGACGGTCCAAACGCCCGCTGCCATGACGTGTAGAGCTTGGGCATGAACGGGACGGGGATGAAGGGATTGACGAAGGTGTTCGCGTCGCGCGCCGCCATATTGGTGATCTCGGTCACCTTGATGGTGTCGTCGACGTCGGTGATGACGGTCAGCCCGGTTTCCGGGACGAGCAGCGCCACGCCCTCGGACGCAGCGGGCGTCTTGTCCGTGGCGAGCGACCTGAAGGTCAGCGCGCGCTCGCGCTTCAGCCGCGCCGCCTCGTCGCTCGTCAACGGGACCTGCATCGAGAAGAAGCCGCCGGAGTCCGTCTGCGGCAACACCAGCACGCGCGCACCGAGCCTGACCGACACGGGTTCGATGGAGTCGCTGTCAGACCAGAACAGTCCGGCCCGCTCGCGAAACACGGGGTCCTGGCGATCAGGGCTCGGCGTGATGCGCAGAGGAAAGGTGTCGATGATGGCCTTGCGCTTCAGGCTGTCCGGAGCCTCGAAGACGCGTCCCTGGATGACCACCGCGCCGCTGCCGTCATCGGCCACGGTGGCGATCGACGGGGCGAACACGACCTGCTGACGCGTGGCGCAGGCGCTGGTGCCCACCAGCGTTATCGCGACGAGCAGCGCCTTGACGATGCACTGAATGGCCGGTCGGCTTGCGATCTGCATGAGGGGTCTCCGTGACTCGCGCGTGCGGGCGGTTGCGACTGCAGTCTGCACCAAACGGACCACGGAAGCGCCGGCACGGGGGGCCACGCGGCTGGGCACCGCCGTCCCTTGCGCGCGCGCTGGCGCGCACCGCGTCGTGTAGGGCAGCACCGCGCCTTCGATGCGCGCGTAGCCGTCGCCGCGGACCCGGCGCGCCATGCGACGCAGCAGGTTGGCGACCAGACCCTGGCCGGTCCTCTCGTCGGCCGCTGCGAAGCTGGGGTGATGCGAATCCGCTTGCCTCTGGAAGCTGGGATCGGGTCTCAACACTGTTCGCTTGAGCAGGTTCGTCTACCTCGCGCGGGCATGCCACCAATCGCTTGGCTAGGAAGACACTGGGTTCCCGCCTGTGCGGGAACGACGTGCGGTGCTGTGCGAACAGTATTGGATCAGCTCTTGCCTCATGCCCTTGGGCGCAATACGAGAGCTGGCACTTCATCCTTGTGCGCTTGGGTGCACGCAGTTGTTAAGCGCGCGGCGGGCAGACCAGAATGCGGCGTTGGCACAAGCTCCGCAGCAGTCATTCCGACCAACGGTCGGTCCACGGTCAATCTCAAGCCCCGATCGAGCTTCGCCAATCCAGCCTTTTGATTTCAACCCCTTTGACGCACTCGCGTTCTGCGCCGCGGGCGGCACTGAATGCGCCTAAGGTCTGCGCTTCTCGTCAGCGATGACGAGCTTCCGCCCGAATTCTCGGATGGCACAGAAGCAAGGACACACCATGCAAGCCACACAAGCGAGCAAGACCGCAACGACCACCCCGAGCGTCACACCCGCGACCACGCCCAACGCCGCTGCGAACACCATTCTCAAGACCACCGCAGACAGCACCGGCGTGGCTCAGCAGGACATCGTCCAGATTGCCGCTGGCGCGCCCAACTTCTCCACGCTCACCAGCGCGATCAAGGCCGCTGGCCTGGTTGACACGCTCAAGACGGCGGGTCCTTTCACTGTGTTTGCACCGACCGATGCTGCGTTCAAGAAGCTGGCACCGGGCGTGGTCGACTCACTGCTCAAGGACGCCACCAAGCTGCGCGCGATCCTCGAGTACCACGTGGTGATGGGCAAGATCATGGCCAAGGACGTGACCACCCGCGACACGAAGACCGTGCAGGGCGGCTCGCTCAAGGTCAACAACACCAATGGCGCGGTCACGGTGGATGACGCCAAGGTCGTGCAGTCGGACATCGAGGCCAGCAATGGCGTGATCCACGGCATCGACACGATCGTGATGCCCAAGTAACTCCATCACTTCAGCGGACCAGCGACGAGGGCCGGCACTCGGGCGCGATTGAAGCGAGCGAGGATCACGTCCCCGCCGGGCCCGTCAGATTTCTTCGGTGTCTCGACCTTGCACCCACGGCCCCGCTCACGCGGGGCCGTTTTCACATGTGCGACGTGATGCGCTGCTGTAGGAAGCGGCCGAGCGAATCAACGCGGCGGCAAGCGCTGGAACACTGCCCGGCCCGCCAGCGCCGCCACACCGCTGACCACCGCGCCCCACGCCATATCCATCGCCGCCAGCCACACTGGCCAGTCACGCAGCGTGGCGAGATTGGTGAGGTCGTAGGTTGCATAGGCCACGAAACCGAACAGCGCCCCACGCAGCGCCGCGTGTCGCAGTCCGCGCGCACCTTGCACGGCAAAGTACACAAGGCCGGCGGCATACACGAGGTAGAAGGCAACCGCTGCGGGCAGGTTGAACTGCGGCGCCATCAAGTGGCCGATGCCTTGCTGATAAAGCGGCTGGGCAACGATGCCGAGCCACGGCAGGTCGATGATGAGCAGGGTGGCGAGTGCGGCGGCGTAGGCAAGCAGCAAGCGCTTCATCGAGCGGGCATCGTTGGAGTGAGCATGCCGGGAAGGTTACGTGTGATTCAGCGCAGTTCGGTGTGCTGATCTTGCCTTGCGCGCTACTTGCGCGCTTGCAAGCACAGCCGCCGCGCGCGGACGTGACGCACGACCACGCCCAGGTTGGCCGGAGAACGACACCCAAGACCCACCCCGGCCCCACACCCCGTCGTCCCCGCGCAGGCGGGGACCCAGCGTCTTCAGCCAACGCTCGATCAGCTTCCGAACGCCCGTCGCCCGGGCGCAGGCCGGGGTCCAATTGTTCGGCGCGCATGCAAACTGATCCCCGGCCTGCGCCGGGGCGACGAGGACGCGTGGCACTCCGCCAGCAACGACGCGTGGCTCGCGCCGGGCTCGCTCGCGTGCTGCTGCCCGGCCCGCTCCTGGCGGGCAGCACGACTC
>JBIIZX010000231.1:0-5820 GCA_044346055.1 Burkholderiaceae bacterium
TGAGCATGACTAGATTGCGCGCAGAACAAGGCGCAAGGGCTTTTTGCCCTCCAACGCCCGCAGCACGGCCGCAGTCCGGTCGAGCCTCGCCCAACCCGTGGGCGCTGCGCCCGGCGCTCATGCGCCTGATCGCGCTGGCCGTGGCTTGCGCACTGGCGCTGCCGCCGCTGCCGGTGCTGGCACAGGCTGCTGGCCGCGCGCGCGCCAGTGCAGCGCAACCGGCCCAGCCAACACAAAACGGTCAGAACGACGACACCGCGTACCTGAACTTCGTCAACGTCGATATCGAGCAGGCGGTGCGCGCGGTCGGGCAGTTCACCGGCCGGCAGTTCGTGATCGACCCGCGCGTCAAGGGCAGCGTCAATATCGTCACCGAGCGTCCTGTGACGCGCCAGCAGGCCTATGAGCAGCTGCTCTCGGCGCTGCGGCTGCAGGGCTTCACGGTGGTCGAAGCCGCCTCGCCCGGCGGTGTTTCGCGCATCCTGCCCGAGGCCGATGCCAAGTTGCAGGGCGGCCGCGTGGTCGGCCCCGAGCAGGTGGCACCGCGCGGCGACCAGATCATCACGCAGGTGTTCGAGCTGCAGTACGAATCGGCCACCAACATGGTGCCGATCCTGCGGCCGCTGATCGCGCCCAACAACACGATCTCGGCCTTTGGCGCCAACAACTCGCTGGTCATCACCGACTACGCCGAAAACCTGCGGCGCATCCGCGAAATCATTGCCTCGCTCGACCGGCCCGGCTCGGCCGAAGCCGAGACGGTGCAGCTCAAGCACGGCCTGGCGATCGACCTGGCCACCATCGTCAACCGCGTGCTCGATGAAGGCGCACGCGCCGCTGGCCAGGCGGTCGACGGCGGCCAGCGCGTGCAAGTGCTGGCGGTGCCGGCGTCGAACACGCTGATCATTCGCGCCTCCAGCCGCGCCCGCGTGCTGGCTGCGCGCCAGCTGATCGAGCGGCTCGACCAGCCAAATCTCACGCCGGGCAACATCAACGTCGTGTACCTGCGCAATGCGCAGGCCACGCGGCTGGCGCAGACGCTGCGCGCGGTGATCTCGGCCGATCCGTCGTTCGTGCCGCAGGCGGGCGGCTCCGGTGGCCTGTCGCAGGGCAGCAGCGCGTTTGGCCAGCAAGGCGGCCAGGGCGGAAGCGGTCTCGGTGGCGGCGGACAACCCAATCAACCGCAGCCGGCGCTCGGCGGCGGTAGCAGCGGTGGTGCGTCTGGTGGTGGTGGCGGTGGGGGCGGCCCACTGTCGGGGCTGATCCAGGCCGATCCGTCAACCAATTCGATCATCATCACGGCGCCACAGCCGCTTTATCGGAACATCCGCGCGATCATCGACAAGCTCGACGTACGTCCGGCGCAGGTGATCATCGAGTCGCTGATTGCGGAGGTCTCGGCCGACCGCGCGGCCGAATTCGGCATCCAGTGGCAGGCCCTTGGCGGCCTGCGGCAGGACAACGGCAACGGCACCAGCGTCATCGGCGGCACCAATTTTGGCGGCTCGGGCACCAACATCATCGGCGCCGCGCAGAACATCGGCTCGCTCGGACCGGGCCTCAATATCGGCATCATCCAGGGCCGCATCAACATTCCGGGCATTGGCGACGTCACCAACCTCGGCTTCCTGGCGCGTGCGCTGGAAACCCAGGCCAACGCAAACATCCTGTCGCAGCCGAACATCCAGACGCTCGACAACGAGGAAGCAAAGTTCCTGGTTGGCCAGAACGTGCCCTTCATTACAGGCTCGTTCGCCAGTACCGGCGCCAGCAACGCGGCGGGCGCGGTCAATCCGTTCCAGACCTTCGAGCGGCGCGACATCGGCCTGCAGTTGCGCGTGCGGCCGCAGATCTCCGAAGGCGGCAACGTGCGCATGGCGATCTACCTCGAGGTGTCGTCAATTGTCCCGGGCACCACGCAGGGCGGGATCATCACCAACAAGCGCAGCTTCGAGTCCAACGTGGTGGTCGAGGACGGCAACTTCGTCGTGCTCTCGGGCCTGATCGAGGACCGCACGACCAACCAGGAGCAGCGCGTGCCGCTGCTGGGCAGCATCCCGGGGCTGGGCGCGCTGTTCCGCTACGAGAACCGTAACCGCACCAAGACCAACACGATGGTGTTCCTGCGGCCGGTGGTGGTACGGGACGAGGCAACTTCAGCCAGCATCGCGGCCGATCGCTATGAGTACATGCGCACTCAGGTCGAGCGCGGCACCAAGCCCGACAACTGGGTGCTGCGCGGCTACCAGCCGGAACCGCTGCCGCTGACGATGCCGCAGCGCCAGCGCCTGGCACCCGCGGCCGCCGTCAACTCGCCCGCCGAGCGGGCCGATGCGCCCGTGCTCACCGGCCAGCCCGCCGCCGCTGCAGCCATGGCGCCAGCACCGATCATTGCGCCGGTGCCCGCGCCTGTGCCTGTGCCCGCCCCCGCACCCGAGCCTGTTCCCGTGCCGGCACCGGCGCCGCTGAGCCAACCGCCCGTGCCAGTGGAGCGCGCAGCACCTCCCCCGCCGCCCGCTGAGCCGGTACGGCAGCCCGTGTCGCCGCGCTCAGCCCTGCCGCCAAGCGCGCCGCCGCCCCCTGCGCCCGTATTTGCTCCCTTAACGCCGCCCGCCTTGCCACCCGCGCCTGCGCCGGTTGAGCAGTCCGCCGCACCGATGCCGCTGCCGCCGCCCGCGGGTGCAGCGCCGCCGGCCGTTGTGATGACTGCACCGTCGTCTGCACCGTCGATCGCTGCGGGGTCGGGCAGCTTCGCCGCGTCATCGGCAACGCCGCAAGCCGCCAGCGGCACGCAACTGATCCAGGTCGCTGCCGTCAACGACATTGCGCGCGGCCGCGATCTGCAGCGGCAATTGCGCGCAGCGGGCTTCGATGCCTACTGGGAAAGCGTGCGCACCAAGAAGGGCGATGTTGTGCGGGTACGCGTCTCGGTGGACCGCTCCACGCAGAACGTGCAAGAAGTTCTCGCGTCGCTGCGCGGCCGCGGCTTCGAACCGATTCTCGTCAACCCATAGCCGCCCCATTCAGCTGACCGATTAGCCGACCGCTCAGTCGATCGCTTCTTCGACCGATGGCCGCCCCCCTGCCGAGGCTTGCATGAACGCGCAAAAGTACGTGCCCTACGCCTTCGCGCGCGATAACGCGATCCTGTTGAAGCCCGCCACCGAGCGCGACGCGGAGGCGTGGATCACCGACGCCACGCCGCTGGCCGCGCTCAACGAGGTGATGCGCGCGTTTCCGGGCAAGGTCAAGCCGATCCTGGTGTCGAGCGACAAGCTCAACGAGGGCATCTCGCAGACCTACGCGCAGGGCGAAGGCTCGGCGCAGCAGATCGTCGGCGACATCGAGGGCGAGTTCGACATCACGCGGATGATGCAGGAGGTCCCCGACATCGAGGACCTGCTGGAGACCGAGGACGACGCGCCGATCATCCGCATGATCAACGCGTTGCTTACGCAAGCCGCGCGCGACGGCGCCAGCGACATTCACATCGAGGCTTTCGAGTCGTACTCGCTGGTGCGCTTTCGCGTCGACGGCACACTGCGCGACGTGGTGCGACCCAAGCGCGCGTTGCACGCGGCACTGGTGAGCCGCATCAAGATCATGGCGCAGCTCGACATTGCCGAAAAACGCTTGCCGCAGGACGGCCGCATCACGCTGCGCGTGGGCGGCAAGGCGGTGGACGTGCGTGTGTCGACGCTGCCCACGGGCCACGGCGAGCGCGTGGTGCTGCGTCTGCTGGAAAAAGACCTGTCGCGTCTGACGCTGGAGTCGCTCGGCATGAGCGACCGAACGCTCAAGACGTTCGACACTCTCCTGCACCTGCCGCACGGGATCATTCTTGTGACCGGCCCCACGGGCTCGGGCAAAAGCACGACGCTTTATGGCGGCATGCGCCGGCTCGACTCCACCACCACCAATGTCATGACGGTGGAAGACCCGGTCGAGTACGACATCGAGGGCATTGGCCAGACGCAGGTCAACCCGAAGATCGATATGACGTTTGCGCGCGCGCTGCGCGCGATCCTGCGCCAGGACCCGGACGTGGTGATGATCGGCGAGATCCGCGATCTGGAGACCGCACAGATCGCGGTGCAGGCCTCGCTCACCGGCCACCTGGTGCTGGCCACGCTGCACACCAATGATGCAGCCAGTGCCGTGACGCGCCTGATCGACATGGGCATCGAGCCGTTCTTGCTCTCATCGTCCCTGCTCGGCGTGCTGGCGCAGCGCCTCGTTCGCAAGCTGTGCCCGCATTGCAAGGAGCCCGATAGCAACGGTCAGGGTTACAAGCCAGTCGGCTGCGCCGCCTGCGGCCACACCGGCTACCTCGGCCGCACCGGCATCTACGAAATGCTCACCGTCACCGACGAGCTGCGCCTGCTGGTGCACCAGGGCTCCAACGACAGCGAGATCCGCCGCGTGGCCGAAAAGGGCGGCATGGTGCCGATGCGCTCGGACGCGATGCGCTGGGTGGCGGCCGGCATCACGTCGCAAGAGGAAGTTTTGCGTGTCACGCGTGAGTGATGCGTCGTTCGGCGATGTCTTTGATGAGCGGCTGCGATCGTCCGCGGACGCTCTTGCGTTGCCCTTTGAATTGCGCGTAGCGCGCGGCCGCTCCGGAGCGGAGCGCACTGATCGTCTTTCCGCGCAAGGTGCACGTGCGACGCGAAGCGTCGCGTACACCTTGCGCGCCTAGCCTATGGCCGCCTTCAGATACGCAGCAGCAGACGCCAACGGCAAGGAATCGTCAGGCGTCCTGGAGGCGGATTCCGCCCGCGTGGCGCGGCAACTGCTGCGCGGGCGCGGGTTGGTGCCGCTGTCGGTGGACCCCGTGCTGTCGGACCAGCAAAAGGCGGGACTGTCACTGTCGCTTGGCCGGCGCATGTCCAACACCGAGCTGTCGGTGGTCACGCGCCAGCTGGCCTCGCTGCTCGGCGCTTCGCTGCCGGTGGCCGACGCGCTCACCGTCATGGTCGAGCAGAGCGAGAAGCAGCAGCTGCGCGAGCTCATGGCCAGCATCCGCACCGACGTGCTGGGCGGCACCTCGCTGTCAGCTGCGCTGGCGCGCCATCCGCGGCAGTTTCCGGACATCTACCGGGCGCTGATTGCCGCCGGCGAGGAGTCGGGCAAGCTCGGCACGGTGCTGCAGAGCCTGGCGGACTACGTCGAGGAGCGCGCCAAGCTGCAGCAGAAGATCACGCTTGCCTTCGTGTATCCGATCATCGTGGTGTTCGTTGCCATGGCGGTGGTGATCGGCCTGCTCACCTATGTCGTGCCGCAGGTGGTGCAGGTGTTTGCCAACACCAAGCAGGCGCTGCCGTTCCTGACACGGGCCATGATCGCGGTGTCGGACTTCGTGCGCAACTACGGCTGGATCGTCGCCGTGCTGCTGGCCTTTGGCAGCTTCATGGTCAACCGTGCCTTGCGGGTCGACGCGGTCAAGCTGCGCTGGCACCAGCGCGTGCTCACCCTGCCCGTGATCGGCATACTGAGCCGCTCGATCAACACAGCGCGCTTTGCCTCCACCCTTGCGATTCTGGTCGGCTCGGGCGTGCCCATGCTGCGCTCGCTGCAGGCGGCTGGCGAGACGCTGACCAATGTGGCAATGCGCCTGCGCGTGCTCGATGCCACGCAACGGGTGCGCGAAGGCTTCTCGCTGGCCAAGGCCTTGCGGGCCGACACCGACGAGGAAAAGAAGGCCGGCCACCTCAAGCTCTTTCCGCCGGTGCTGATCCACCTGATCGCCTCGGGGGAAGCCACCGGCAAGCTGCCCGAGATGCTGGCGCGCGCCGCCGACATTCACTCCCGCGAAGCCGA
>JBIIZX010000232.1:0-5817 GCA_044346055.1 Burkholderiaceae bacterium
CCGGGCCAACAAGCTCGGCATGCTCGTCGTGCCCGCAGGCGGCTGAAAACAGCCAATCAAATCAACTACTTGGAAGGAGTTTCCTGAGAGGCGTCACTGCGCATCCTGCTCGACGGTCACTACTTTGGTGAGCCGTCCTTCGGGGCTGAAGCGTAGGCCAAGCTGCCCCACCCACACCGCACCATTCTTCTCGTAGGGCTCTGCGTCTTTGGATGCAGCCTTCGCTGCGCGGATGATGCTCTCTCTTGAGGCCCCCTCTTGCAGCAGTGCGTCGATGACAGCTCTGGCAGTGGCAAGTTGGGTTTCTGACGTGTCGTAGGAGGCGCGCAAGTAAGTGAGAGTTACTCCAGCGTCGAGCGCCCGGTATGCCCACCAAACGTTTGTGGCGACCAGCAGCCCAGCGAGAACTGCGACGACGAGTTTGAATCGGGTCATGATCGTGGGAGTTGAACCTGGGCTTGCATTCAGAGTCGCTGGATAGCCAGAGGGTGTTCCTGTGACGCCTAACTTGATTTATCGATGTGATCTGCACGATAACCAAGTCCGGGAGTCTTGGTAACTGGCTGAGTCAAGATCACGCAGATTCAGCACTGGCGCCTCTTGACAAGGGGATACTGTATGCATTTACAGTAATAACCGCGCCATGCAATCCCGCACCCTTCCACCACTGCGCTCCACCCGCCTGCTTGATCAGGTGCGCGAGCGTGTGCGCTACCTGCACTACAGCCTGAGCACCGAGCACAGCTATGTGCAGTGGGTCCGGCGCTTCGTGCGCTTTCATGGCCTGCAACACCCGCGCGACCTGGGTCAGGTGGAGGTTGAGCAGTTTCTCTCCCATCTGGCCACGGTGGGCCGCGTCAGTGCGTCCACGCACAAGCAGGCGCTGTGTGCGCTGCTGTTCCTGTACCGCCAGGTGCTGGGCACTGAGCTGCCCTGGATGCAGGAGATCGCTCGGCCGCGTACGCCGGCGCGCCTGCCAACGGTGCTTAGCCAGGCGGAGGTGGCGCGTCTGCTTGGGCTCATGGAAGGGACCTGCGGCCTTGTTGCGCGCCTGCTCTATGGCACCGGCATGCGCAAGATGGAGTGCCTGCGCCTGCGCGTGAAGGATCTGGACTTTGAACGTCGTGTGATCGTCGTACGTGAGGGCAAGGGGCAAAGGGACCGCGTCACTCTGCTGCCATCTGTCTTGCTGCAGCCCTTGCATGCGCAGTTGCAGCGCGCACATGCACTGTGGCGTGGCGACCGCTCTGCCCAGCGCTGCGGGGTGGAGATGCCGCCGGCGCTGGAACGCAAGTTTCCGCGCGCCGCACAGAGCTGGGGCTGGTTCTGGGTCTTTCCGGCGGAGCGTGAGTCGACCGACCCGCGCAGCGGCGCCCAGCGTCGCCATCACCTCTATGAAGAGCAGGTGCAGCGGGCCATCAAGCGCGCCGCAACGCTCGCCGGCATTGCCAAGCCGGTCGGCGCGCACACGCTGCGCCATTCATTTGCCACCCACTTGCTTGAGCGCGGGCAGGACATCCGCACCATCCAGGAACTGCTCGGTCACAGGCACGTCGACACCACCATGATCTACACGCACGTGCTCAACCGCGGCGCGCGCGGTGTGCTCAGTCCCCTGGACGCCGTTGCGTCGGCGGACCCGGTGCTGCCGGCGCTGCCTGCTCTGCCTGCGCTGCCTGCGGCGGCAACAACGTCGCCTGCGCTCGCGCGCTGAGCTTGCCCCGCGCGTGCGTCGCACGACCGGAACACTCCGGCGGCATGTCACTCGCTTGATCACTGCTCGCGCATTGCGCGCAGCCGCGCAAACACCGCGGCCAGCGCCGCCACTCCAAGTGAGCCCACGCTCAGCACGAGCGTGGAGCCAAAGCGCTCAACCAGCAGCGCGGTGAGCGCCACGCCAACGGTCTGGCCGACGAAGAAGCAGCTGGCAAAGAGCGAGACGGCGGCGCCGCGCGCATCGGGTGCCATCTGCGTGGCATTAGTCTGCAGCGTGTTGTGCAGCATGTAAAAGCCGAGGCCCGTGGCCAGACATGCAAGTGGTGCGGTCCACCACACTGGTGACAGTGCCACCAGCGGCAAGCCGGCGAGCAGCAGCAGGCCGCCACCCCAGGCGAGCCCGCTCTCGCCGAGCCGCTGCACCAGCGGCCGCGCAAACAATGCAAAGCCAAGGCCGCCGGCCGCATACAGCGTCACGATGCCGCCAGCCAACGCGAGCGACAGGCCGTGCTTCAGGTGCAGGTGCGTGGCCAAAAACGCGATGAGCCCAAAGAGCAGCACGCCCTCGGCAAAGACCACGGCGAGAATCACCCGCGCCCAGCGCTGCCGCAGCACGTACAGCATCTCGTGCACCGGGTGGCCGCTGCGTGGCGTGAGCGGCGCGGCGCGCAGCGCGGCTGCCTGCGCGCGCCACAGGGCCACGAAAGCGAGCACGAAGCACAGCGCCAGCACCACGAAGGGCGCACGCCACTGTTGCAGGTCGGCCGCCACACCGCCGGCCCACTGCCCGGCCGCCATGCCAAGAATCTGCCCGAGCAGAAAGCGCGCAAGCACGCCCTGGCGCCGCTCGTAGGGCACCGCATCGCCGATCCATGCCATCGACAGCGGAATGATCGCGGCGCAACTCGCACCAGCCGCGAGCCGCGCCACCAGCAACCAGTCAAAGTCTGGCGCCAGCGCGCAAGCGAGTGCGGTGAGCGCACAGGCAAAACAGGCCCAGGTGATGATGCGCCACTTGCCATGGCGGTCGCCGATCGGCCCATAGGCAAGCTGCAGCAGGCCATAGGCGATCGAGAAGACCGTGATCGCCTGCGCTGCACTTGCGAGGCTGACGCTGAAGGTCGCGGTCAGCGCTGGCAACTGCGCATCGGCCACGCGCATCGACGCCGCACTGCCAAAGGCGGCGAGCGACAGCAGCGTGATCAGGCGCCGTTCGCAGCCGGCTGTGGCGCTCAACGCCAAGTCACCAAGCGCGTCAGAGCTGCCACGTTCGCGGCCGGACCGCGCTCACGCAAGTTGGGTGCAGCCGCCGAGCTTGCGGACCCGCGCAGACGAGGGCGGGTTGCTTTCGAGCTTGCTTGCAGGACGGCGCGGGCGCGGAACAAGCTCACCGCCGCAATTGGGGCAGCGCCCACGAAGAACGCCCTGCGCACAGGCAGCGCAGAACGTGCACTCGAATGAACAGATGCGCGCTTCTGCTGAATCGGGCAAAAGGTCTTTATCGCAGCATTCACAACCGGCGCGAAGCTCAAGCACGGATGCATCCTCTTCAATAAAGCCGATCGACACGCGGCAGACCGGCAACCCGCTCCCCTGCCAGACGGCGAAGAACAAATCGAGTCTAGCGCACGAGCGGCCGGATCGCCGTGAAGCCGCCGTCCACCGTCCACACCTGCCCGGTCACGCGGCGCGCTGTGTCGCCGACGAGCCAGCCTATGAGATCCGCAAGCTCTTCGGGCGTGCCGAGGCCGCCGACCGGATACTGCTTGGCCGAGGCTTCTCGCAGCGCGTCGGTACGCAGCAAGCCACTGGCCAGCGGCGTGTCCATCAGCCCCGTGGCCACCGCGTTGAAGCGCAGGTTCTGCGCTGCGTAGGTGGCGGCGGCCGAGCGCACCATCGCCTCGATGCCGCCCTTGGCCGCAGCCACGGCCTCGTGATTGGCCACGCCAATCTGCGCAGCAACGGTGGAAACGAATACCGCTGCGCCGGCCGCCTTTTCTTCGAGCATGGCCGCGGTCCACGCCCGCAGCGTGAAAAAAGCGCTGTCGAGGTTGGCCGCGAGTGTGGCGCGCCACTGCGCCTCACTGGTCCGGTGAGCCGGCGCCAGCAGGATGGAGCCCGGGCAATGCACGAGCACAGTGGGCAGGCCGAGCGTGGCGCGACATTGCGCCACCGCGACCTGTGCACCGTCCATGGTCGAGACGTCGGCCACCACGGTGGCAGCGGCCGCGCTGCCTGCCAGCCGCTCGGCGTAGCGACTGACCGCGGCGCACTGCGCGCCCGCCTGGTTAAGGCGCTGAATGACGGCGCGGCCGAGACCGCCAGCGCCGCCGGATACGAGAGAAATGGGAGTAACGGAAGTAATGGTCATTTACGGCAGCAGCACCAGCGAGCCCGTAGTCTTGCGGCCACCGAGGTCGATGTGCGCCTGGCTGGCATCGGCCAGCGGATAGCGCCGCTCGACATCGACCTTGATCTTGCCGCGCAAGATCAGGTCAAACAGTTCTTCGGACGACTCTTCGAGCCGCTTGCGCGGCACGATGTGCGTGGCGAGCGTGGGGCGGGTGACGAAGAGCGAGCCCTTTTGCGCCAGGATGCCGAGGTTCACGCCCGTCACCGCGCCCGAGGCGTTGCCAAAGCTCACCATCAGGCCGCGCGGCTGCAGGCAGTCGAGCGAGCCTTCCCAAGTGTCTTTGCCCACGCCGTCGAACACCACGGGCACCTTGGCGCCGCCCGTGAGTTCCTTCACGCGCTCGACGAAGTTTTCTTTCGCGTAGTTGATGGTGGCCCAGGCGCCGTTGGCCTTGGCCAGTGCCGCTTTCTCGTCCGAACTCACGGTGCCGATGAGCTTCACGCCGAGCGCCTTGGCCCACTGGCAGGCGAGCAGGCCCACGCCGCCCGCGGCCGCATGAAACAGCACTGTCTCGTTGCCTTGCAGCCGATAGGTCTGGCGGAACAGGTACTGCACCGTCAGGCCCTTGAGCATGACTGCGGCACCCTCTTCATCAGTGATCTTCTTGGGCAGCTTGACCACGGTGGCTGCCGGCATCAGGCGCACTTGCGAGTACGCGCCCAGCGGCCCCTGCGGATAGGCCACGCGATCGCCTTCCTTGAGGAACTTGACGTTGCTGCCCACGGCCTCCACCACGCCGGCGCCCTCGAAGCCGAGCCCGTGCGGCAGCGGCGAGGCGTACAGGCCCGTGCGGTAGTAGATGTCGATGAAGTTGACGCCAATGGCGGTGTGACGGATGCGCACGTCATCGGGGCCTGGGTCGCCGACATCCACCTCGGCCAGCTGGAGCACCTCGGGGCCGCCGTGGGCGCTGATGCGGATTGCTTGCGTCTTCATCGTCTTCTCCTTGTCTTGGTTCTGGCTGAATGCAGTTGGAGCGCTTCAATCCGGCACGGGCGCGGGCTTGCGCACCTGCCCCTTGCGTGAAAGCACGAACACACCGGCAAGCACGAGCGTGGTACCGGCCAGCTGCCAGCCGGTGATCGCCTCGCCGAGGAACACATAGCCTAGCGCAATGGTGGACACCGGTCCCACCATGGCGGTGATCGAGGTGCTGCCCGCACCAATGCGCGCCACGGCGAGCATGGTGGCAAACACGGGCAGCACGGTACAGAACAGCCCGTTGATCAACGACAGCCACAGCACCGGCGCCGGCTGCGCAAGATTGCCCAAGGGCCGCAGCACGATGAACTGCAACAGCACCGCCACCGTGGCCACCACCATTGCGTAGGAGGTAAGCCGAATGGCACCCACCTTCTGCACCAGCTCGCCCGAGAGCACGAGGTAGCCCGCGTAGCACACGGCGCTCACGAACACGAGTGTGGCACCCAGCGCCACGTTGTCCCCCGCCAAGCGCACATCATGCAGGAACACCAGCAGGATGCCGCTGTACGCCAGCGCCAGCGCAAGGTAGTCAAGCCGCACGATGCGCTTGCCCAGGAACACGGCCGACATCAGCAGCACGATGGTCGGGTTCAGATACAGAATGAGCCGCTCCAGTGCGGCGGTGATGTACTGCAGGCCAAGAAAGTCGAGGTAGCTGGCGGCGTAGTAGCCGAGCAGCCCGATGATGATGATGCGCACATGCT
>JBIIZX010000233.1:0-5811 GCA_044346055.1 Burkholderiaceae bacterium
GAGAAAGCCCATGAACAGCGCCGTGATGGCGCCGATCACGATCACGAATCCCAGCGCTGTGGTGGAGAGCTCAAACAGCGGCGACATGCGCGCCACCATGAAGATGCCGGCAGTCACCATCGTGGCCGCGTGGATCAGCGCAGAGATCGGCGTCGGGCCCTCCATCGAGTCGGGCAGCCACACGTGCAGCGGGAACTGCGCGCTCTTGCCCATGGCGCCGATGAACAGACAAATGCAGATCACCGTGACCAGCATCCACTCGGTGCCAGGCAGCGTCGCGCGGGTCAGCTGATCCGCCGCCTTGAACACGGTTGCGTAGTCGAGGGAGCCGACATAGGCATAGACCAGCCCAATGCCAAGGATGAAGCCGAAGTCACCGACCCGGTTGACCAGGAACGCCTTGAGGTTGGCGTAAATGGCCGTGGGCCGCGTGTACCAGAAGCCGATCAAGAGGTAGGACACCAGCCCCACGGCTTCCCAGCCGAAGAACAGCTGCAGGAAATTGTTGCTCATCACCAGCATCAGCATGCTGAAGGTGAACAGCGAGATGTAGGAGAAAAAGCGCTGGTAGCCCGGATCGTCCTTCATGTAGCCGATGGTGTAGATGTGCACCATCAGCGAGACAAAGGTCACCACCAGCATCATGGTGGCGGTCAGCGAGTCGATCAAAAAGCCGACGGCCAGTGTCATCTCACCCACGCCTGTGCCAACTGTCGCCCAGGTGTAGAGGTTGCCGTTGAAGGTGTTGCCGGCCATCACGTCCTGCCACACCACCGCCGAGGCGATGGTCGACACCAGCACGCCAAAGATGGTGACGGTGTGCGCGCCAGCGCGGCCGAGCAGCTTGCCGGCCAGGCCCGCCAGCAGCGCACCGACGAGCGGCGCCAGCGGCACCAGCAGGTAGATCTTCTGCATCGACGTCATGTCAGCGCCGTCCGTCGCAGCAGAGCAGGACGCGCGAGGGCATGGCGAGCAATCGGAGCGTCATGTCCGTCAGCCCTTCAGCGCGTCAAGCTCGTCGACATTGATGGTCGACAGGTTGCGGAACAGCGCCACCAGGATCGCCAGGCCAATGGCCGCCTCCGCCGCCGCCACAGTGAGGATGAAGAACACGAACACCTGCCCGTGATAGTCGCCAAGGTAGTGCGAGAAGGCGATGAAATTGATGTTCACCGCCAGCAGCATCAGTTCGATGGCCATCAGCAGCACGATCAGGTTGCGACGGTTCAGGAAGATGCCGATCACGCTGATTGCAAAGAGCAGCGCGCCAACGCCCAGGTACCACGACAGCGGAATCACTTGGCGCCACTCCCTGACGCGACCTGCTGTGCTGCTGGCTTCGCCTCCTGCCCCACCACCTGGGTCGCCGCGTCTGTCGTCTCCGCCAGGCCGCCCCCCCGGTCCTGCCGCGCGTCCGCCTCCGTGGCCATCGTCACCAGCCGCACCCGGTCACCACGGCGCACGCGCACCTGATCACTCGGAACCTGGTACTTGCTGTCCTTGCGCTCGCGCAGCGTCAGCGCAATGGCCGAGATCATCGCCACCAGCAGCAGGCAGCCAGCAATCTGCAGCGGGTACACGTACTCGCTGAAGGTGAGCAGGCCAAGCTGCTCGATATTGTTGGCGCCCACGATGCCCGGCCCGGGCTGCCGCATCGCCTGCCAGTCGCCTTGCGACAGCACCAACCACAGCTGCAGCACGATCACCGCGGCGACGAACCCTGCCAAGGGCAATGCTTTCCAGAAGCCCTGGCGCAGCCGGTCGACATTGATGTCGAGCATCATCACGACAAACAGGAACAGCACCATCACCGCGCCGACATACACGAGTACCAGCACAATCGACAGGAACTCGGCCTGCAACAGCATCCACAGGCAAGCCGCACTGAAGAAGGCGAGCACGAGGTAGAGCACGGCATGCACCGGATTGCGCGCCGTGATCACCCGCACTGCGGCAAACAGCAGCACCGCGGAGAAGGTGAAGAACAGAAAGGTCTTGGCGTCCATGTGGCTTTCTGATTCGGGACTCGGGATTCCGGGCGGCGCCCACGCCGCTCCTTCTCACCACCTGCAGTCGCCGCTCCTCATTTTTTCGTGTCGTGGTTCGGCAGCCAGGCTGCCTGTTTTCCCCGAATCCAGAATCCAGAATCCCGAATCCGGACCTACCGGTACTTCGCATCCGCCGCCCGCGCGGCCGCAATGTCTTTTTCGTAGCGGTCACCGACCGCCAGCAGCATGTCCTTGGTGAAGTACAGATCGCCGCGCTTTTCGCCGTGGTACTCGAGGATGCCCGTCTCGACAATCGAGTCCACCGGGCAGCTCTCCTCGCAGAAGCCGCAGTAGATGCACTTGGTGAAATCGATGTCGTAGCGCGAGGTGCGGCGCGTGCCGTCATCGCGCACCGTGCTTTCGATGGTGATGGCCAGCGCCGGGCACACCGCCTCGCACAGCTTGCAGGCGATGCAGCGCTCTTCGCCGTTTTCATAGCGGCGCAGTGCATGCAGGCCACGAAAGCGCGGGCTCGCCGGCGTCTTCTCCTCGGGATACTGCACCGTGATCTTGCGCGCAAAGAAATACTTGCCGGTCAGGGCCATGCCCTTGACCAACTCTTTCAAAAGCAGCGAGCCGAAGAACTCGTTGATCGCACCCATCTCTAGCCGCCAGTCGGGAGTCGGGAGTCAGCGGTCAGGGCGGGCAACGACAGCGCAGGGATCACTCCCGACTGCCGCGTTCCGGCTCCCGACTGCTTCCAGATGTTCCACGGTGTCTGCATCCACACCGCGACCACGATCAGCCACACCAGCGTGATCGGAATGAAGACCTTCCAGCCCAGCCGCATGATCTGGTCATAGCGGTAGCGCGGAAACGACGCGCGGAACCAGATGAACATCGAGACCACGACGAAAGTCTTGAAGATGAGCCAGAACCAGTTGGAGGCCTGATCAAGCCAATTGGGAAAATCAACGCCGAGCAGCAGCTCCAGGTTGATCGGGGCCGCCCAGCCACCCAGGAACATGATCACCGCGAGTGCCGACAGCAAGATCATGTTGGCGTACTCGGCGAGGAAGAACACCGCGAAGCTCATGCCCGAGTACTCGACCATGTGGCCGGCCACGATCTCGCTTTCGCCCTCAACCACGTCAAACGGATGGCGATTGGTCTCCGCCACTGACGAGATCACGTAGATCACGAACAGCGGCAGCAGCGGCAGCCAGTTCCAGGACAGGAAATTGAGCCCCATATCCGCGCCGCGCCCGTGCAACTGGCCGTTCACGATGCCCGTCATGTTGAGCGTGCCTGCCACCATCAGCACCGTGACGAGCACGAAGCCGATGGCCAGCTCATAGCTGACCATCTGCGCCGAGGCGCGCATCGCACCAAGAAAGGCGTACTTCGAGTTGGACGCCCAGCCGGCGATGATCACGCCATACACGCCCACTGAAGTGATCGCCATCACGAACAACAGGCCGGCATTGATATCGGCCAGCACCAAGCCCGGACCGAAGGGCATCACCGCCCAGGCCGCCAGCGCCGGCATCATGATGACGATCGGCGCGAGGAAGAACAGCGCCTTGTCGGCCTGCGACGGCGAGATCACTTCCTTGAAGATGAGCTTGACCGCGTCCGCGATCGGCTGCAGCAGACCGCGATAGCCCACGCGGTTGGGACCGACCCGGATATGCATCCAGCCGATCATCTTGCGTTCCCAGTAGGTGAGATACGCAACGCTAAGGAGCACCGGCAACGTGATGGCGACGATGCCGACCAGTGCCGCCACCAGCGGATAGGCGCCCCCGAGAGCCTGTTGCCAGTACGGCAGCGTGAGCAACTCCATCACGCACGCTCCAGCGTGATGGCGCCGAACATCGCACCCAGCGTACTGGTGGCCGCATGCCCGGCAGGCACGCGCACCACGTCATCGGGCAGGCGCTCATCCAGCGCCACTTCAACCAGTGCGCTGCCGCCGTCCTGCAGCGCGCGCGCCTTCTCGCCTGGGTTGACGCCAAAGCGCGCCAGCGTCGTCGCATTGGCGCTGGCCAGCGGCGGCCGCGCGTCGGCGGTGAGCTGCAGCGGTGCCGAGCGGCGAACGATGGCGTCAGAGAAGTACAGCGGCACGTCGGCCACGCGCTGTGCCGCATTGGCCGCGACGGCGGGGCTGGCGTCATTTGCCGTCAAGGCGGGCAGCACGTCGATGGTCCCGCCAAGCATGCCCTGCACATCCGCCGGCAGCTCTGCGCGCACGGCATCCGGCGTTTCGTAGTCGAAACCGCCCAGGCCCAACTGCGAGCCGAGCACACGCAGCACTTTCCAGCCCGGGCGCGCATCGCCGAGCGGTCGCACCGAGCCGTTGAAGGTCTGCACGCGGCCCTCGGTGTTGACGAAGGTGCCCGAGGTCTCGAACGATGGCGTGATCGGCACGATGGCGTCCGCGTACTCCATGGCGCCGTTGCGATACGGCGAGAACGCGATCACGGTCTGCGCGGCGGCCAGCGCCTTCATCGTCGCGGCCGGATTGGCCGTGTCGTACTCCGGCTCGAAGTTCCACAGCAGCATGGCCTGGCGCGGCGACTCGATCATCGCCATCGCATTGAGCCCGCCCTGGCGCGGCAACGCATCGACCAGATACGCGCCCACGCTGTTGGCAGCCTCACCCAGCACGCCAAAGCTGGCACCCGTGGTCTGCGCAATCCATTGCGCCAGTGCCTGCACCTGCGCGGCATTCGGCGCGCGCACGGCGGCATTGCCCAGCCACACCGCCTTGCGCTCACCGCTTGAGAGGCTTTTGGCTATCGCCTGCGCGGTTTCGCCCGGCGTGACATCCGCAACCGGTGCCGCCACACCCTGGATGGACGCCACTGCCGCCGCAATCTCGGCCAGCCCCTGCGGCCAGGCCTGCGGCGCACCCAGCAACCTGGCAGCAACCGGCATCAGCAAGGCGTCGTCCGTGGCGTGCACCACGCTGACCTGGCAGCCCCGCTTGGCCGCCGCGCGAACGCGCGCGGCGATCAGCGGATGGTCCTTGCGCAGGAACGAGCCGACCAGCAGCACGCGGTCGAGCTGGTTGATTTCGGCAACCTTCAGCCCCAGCCAGGGCGCGCCGTTGCGCTTGCCGTCGGCGGAGAAGTCACTGTGGCGCAGCCGGTGGTCGATGTTGTCGCTGCCCAGACCGCGCATCAGCTTGGCCAGCAGATGCAGCTCTTCCAGCGTGCTGGCCGGCGAGGCCAGGGCGCCGATGGCTTGCGCCCCGTGCTCGCGCTTGATGTTGGTCAGCGCATGGACCACGTAGTCGATCGCCTCGGCCCAGTCGACTTCCTTCCACACACCGCCCTGCTTGAGCATGGGCTTGGTGATGCGGTCGGCCGCGTAAAGGCCTTCGTAGCTGAAGCGGTCGCGGTCGGACAGCCAGCACTCGTTGACCTCTTCGTTTTCCAGCGGCAGCACGCGCAGCACGCGATGATTCTTCACCTGCACGATCAGATTGCTGCCCAGCGAATCATGCGGGCTCACGCTCTTGCGGCGCGACAGCTCCCAGGTGCGCGCCTCGTAGCGGAACGGCTTGCTCGTGAGAGCTCCGACGGGACACAGATCGATCATGTTGCCGGACAGCTCCGAGTCGACCGTCTTGTCGACGAAGGAAAGAATCTCCGAGTGCTCGCCGCGCCCGGCCATGCCGAGCTCCATCTGGCCCGCGATCTCCTGGCCAAAGCGCACGCAGCGCGTGCAGTGGATGCAGCGGGTCATCTCCTCGGCAGAGATGAGCGGCCCCAGGCCCTTGTGAAAGACGACGCGCTTGGGCAGGTCGTAGCGGCTG
>JBIIZX010000234.1:0-5805 GCA_044346055.1 Burkholderiaceae bacterium
GGAGACCGCGCGACCACGGCCAGCACCGGCGGCCCACAGCGGGGGGCGGGCGCAGATGGCTCGGTAGCAGCTCTATCGATCATCGATTGAAAGTCTTTGTAGCGGGCGCGCGGGCGCACTTGCCTGCGAGCTGCGCAAGGCACCCATGGCCGCCCGAGGTGACGATGCGGCCGCGACAATGGACCTCGATATCGTCCCAGTGATTGAGCGCGGCCACGATGCTGCGCGCCTTCGGCTCATCGGCTAGCGCCAGGATGTCGAGCGTCTGGTTGGAGAGCCCCCCAGGGCAAAGGTGTCGGACGGCAGGTTGGGCCCGACCACGACGACATCATTCATCGGGGCCTGCTCCTTCATGAGCAGCGCAAAGTAAAGGCCCGCCGGGCCACCGCCGATGCAAACGACCCTCCTCGTTCAGATCGTTAAGAGTTTGAGGAATCGTGTCAATCCGGGGACTGGGCAGGATGTTGTCGGCCTGTGGGATCCACACGAAAAGCGAGAGCACCGAGGAAATACAAGGACGGAAGGACGGAAAGCGACCGAGTCTTGCTCAACTCTCTTTGCCCTTGTTCGAGCTCTTCGTTCTCCGGCGTGTGATTATTCAGACCATCATCGCACTGCTCCTTCCCTATGAGAACCATCGCCCCGCGCACCCTCGGTACCCCGCTGTCTTCCGCCGCCATCCGCGTCCTGTTGCTTGGTGCGGGCGAACTGGGCAAGGAAGTCATCATTGCGCTGCAGCGGTTGGGCGTGGAGGTGATTGCGGCGGATCGCTATGCCAATGCGCCGGGGCAGCAGGTGGCGCATCGAGCGCACGTGCTGAACATGGCCGATCCGGCGGCGCTGCGCGCGCTGATCGAGGAGGTGCGGCCGCACATCGTGGTGCCGGAGATCGAGGCGATTGCGACCGCGACACTGGTCGAGATCGAGCGCGAGGGACTGGCGCAGGTGATCCCCACCGCACGCGCCGCACAGCTCACTATGAACCGAGAGGGCATCCGCCGGCTGGCGGCCGAGGAACTGGGCCTGCCGACCTCGCCCTATCGCTTTGCCGATTCGCGGGATGAGCTCAAGACGGCGGTCGAGGTCATCGGCCTGCCCTGCGTGATCAAGCCCGTGATGTCGTCCTCGGGCAAGGGGCAGAGCAAGGTCGATCGGCCGGACGAGCTGCCCGCCGCCTGGGACTACGCCCAGTCCGACGCACGGGTCGGCCTGGGGCGCGTGATCGTGGAGGGCTTCATCAAGTTCGACTACGAGATCACGCAACTGACGGTGCGGCACCGTCAGGCTGACGGCAGCATCGGCACCGTGTTTTGCGAGCCGATAGGCCACATCCAGGTGCAGGGGGACTACGTCGAAAGCTGGCAGCCGCAGCCGATGAGCCGGTTGGCGCTGCAGCGCTCGCGCGAGATCGCGCAGCAGGTCACGAGCAACCTCGGCGGCTTCGGCATCTTTGGCGTCGAGCTTTTCGTGCGGGGCGACGCGGTATGGTTTTCCGAGGTGAGCCCGCGGCCGCATGACACGGGACTGGTAACACTGGTCACGCAGCAACAAAGCGAGTTCGAGCTGCATGCGCGCGCGCTGCTCGGCCTGCCGGTGGACACCGCTCTGCGCAGCCCCGGCGCCAGCAGCGTGATCTACGGCGGAGTCGATGCGGGAGCGCTGGCGTTTGACGGCGTGGCCGAGGCGCTGGCCATCCCGGGCACGGACCTGCGCCTGTTCGGCAAGCCCGAGTCGTTTGTCAAACGCAGGATGGGCGTGGCGCTGGCGCACGGGGCCAGTGTCGAGCAGGCGCGCCAGCGAGCCAAGGCCGCGGCAGCACTGGTGCGGCCGCGAACGGTGTGAGGGGCTTGCGTCATGGGCCGGTGTAAGGCTGTTGAAACGGCGATGGTTGCAGCCGCGCCCTGGGGCGGCGCGGCTGCGCTCAGGCAGGATGCTGCTGCGCCCTTAGCCCGTGCGGGCGATTCGCAATACCAAAACCATCCAATTCGCCGAAAGGCGGCATCACCCAAGGCGACTAGAATCGTTATTTCCAGACGCGCCAGCGTGCGCGCCAAACCAACATCAAGGGGCCGAGGATCATCAGGGGCGGCCCTGATCTGCAAGTGGATACCACATGAAGATTCTCGTCGTTGACGATCATTCACTGATCACCGACGCGCTGCGCATCCTGCTGCTCGACATCGATCCCGAGGCGGTGGTGCACACGGCGGCCGATGCCGTGGGCGCGGAGAAACTGCTCGACCAGCACCCGGACGCCGACCTGATGCTGCTGGACCTGACGCTGCCCGGTGCCTCGGGCACCAGCCTGCTCGAGTCACTGGTGGCGCGTGCCCCGGATCTGAAGATCCTCGTGCTCTCGGGCGTGCAGGACCAGCGCAGCGTCATGCGTGTGCTGCAACTCGGTGCCGCCGGCTTCGTGCCCAAGTCAATGGCAAGTGAAACGCTGGTCTCGGCGATCCGTTTCGTGCTTTCGGGCGGGGTGTACATCCCGGCCGATCTGCTGGATGACGTCACGCGCGGCGCCGGCATCCTCGGCCTGCCCGAGCGCGGCCGCGACATGCTGGGCCAGCCCACCACCAACCGCGTGCAGCTGACCGAGCGACAGGAGCAGGTGTTGCAACTTCTGGCCCGCGGTGCGCCGATCAAGATCATCTGCCGCGAACTCGGCCTGTCCGAAGGCACCGTCAAGACCCACGTCACCGCGATCTACCGCGCCTTTGGCGCCTACAACCGCACGGAAGCCTTGCTGGCAGCGCGACGCCAGGGCTACGACGTGGGTTGACGTCAGTGGCTAGAGGTTGGGTGGCTAGTGGTTGAGTGGCTGATGGTGGAGTGGCAGTGGTGAAGCGACTGCTGCACTAGCCACTTACCCCACATGCCACTGCGTCACCCCCTGCCCAGCACGACCGTGAAGCAGTTGCGCTCGCCATAGCGCTCGTAGCGGCAATCGCGCGCAGCCTTGCGCGTCAGCACGAGACCCAGTCCCTCGACCCGCGCCTGCTGCAGCGATGCGGGTGGCGCGCTTGGCGCAAAAATCAAGCGGCGCTTGCAGCGGATCGAACGCCACGCCCTCGTCCTCGAAGGTCAGCACGACGCCATGCGGCTCCACGCGCAGTTCAACGGCTTTGTGACCCAACTGCCCTGGTACGAAGGCGTGCTCGATGCGGTTCATGAGCATCACCTCGAGCAGCGTTTCAACTTGAATGCGGTCCGCTATGGCAACGGCAAACTCTGCGGTTGGGTGCCGGGCAAAGCAGGCGGGGTAACGGTACTGGTGAACCGCGCCGCTACGGCACGCGCTCTTCGCCGCCTTCGGGCGCGGGCTCGACGCTCTTGACGGCTTCGCTCGGCAGCGTGACAAGGCCGAGGCGATCGGCAATGGCGGCGTTAAGCGCGGCGGTGGTCGTGGGCTTTTGCAGCACCACCGGCTCCTCCACCCGGCTGCGGGCTATGGCATTTGCCAGGTCCGGACTCTTGCTCAGGTGCTGCTGCATGGTGCGCTGGAACTCGGCAATGACTTCGAGCCCATGCACTGCGGTCAGCATGATCACCGGCACCGGAAAGCCCACGATCTCGCGGATGCGAAAGGACGCTTCCACGCCGGAGATCGCCGAGTTCCCCAGGTTCTGGTCGGCGATCACCAGATCAATGCGACTGCGCAGCCCGAGCTTTTTCACCAGCGACGCATTGAAGCTGGTGGAGGACAGGATGTCAGCGCCCCAGGAGCGCAGCAGCCGCGTGAGGCTGTGCAGGATCTCCTCGTTGTCTTCGAGCACGACGATGGTCAGCCCATTGAGCGTACGGATCTCCTGTTCAACCGGCTCGCCTGTACCGAGCCTGGGGCGCACCGGTGAGGACGACAGGGTCGCCTCCACGCGGAACACGGTGCCTGAGCCGGGTCGCGTGGTCACGATCAGCGGGTGCCCGAGCAGGCTGCAGATGCGCTTGACGATCGACAGGCCCAGGCCAAAGCCGCCGCCTTCGGTCTTGCCGCTTTCGCCGCGATAGAACTCCTCGAACACACGGTCAAGCTCCAGCTGCTTGATGCCGGGGCCGGTGTCCCAGACCTCGATGCTGATGAGGCCGCCACGCACGCGCGAACCCAGCAGCACGCCGCCCTTGCTTGTGTATTTGAGCGCATTGGCCACCAGGTTGCGCAGCACGCGCATCAGCAGCATTGGGTCGGAGTCGATCGCAAAGCCCGAGCGCCGCACGCGCAAAACCAATCCCTTGCCCGCGGCCTGCGGCATGAACTCCTGCTCCAGGGTGTTGAACAGCTCGTCCAGCAGAACCTGCTGATGCAGCGGCTGGATCGAGCCTGAATCAAGGCGCGAAATCTCCAGCAGCTCTTCCACCAGCTTGGACAGCGCATCGACCGCTGAACTCAGGTTCTTGACCAGCGGCTCGGCCGGACCCTGCACGCGTTTTCTTAGCAGCGAGACATAGATGCCGATGGCCTGCAGCGGCTGACGCAGGTCGTGGCTGGCGGCGGCAAAGAACTGGGTCTTGGAGCGCGTCGCGCTCTCGGCCGCGCGGCGGGCATCATCGGCGACCCGCTTTTCGCTCACTAGTTGCTCGACCAGCACCTCGTTCTCGTAGTTGTTCTTCACCGACTCGCTCATCGTTTCGCCGAAGTTGCGGCCGAAGAACATGGTGAAGCCGAACACTGCAAGCGTGACGATGGCCGCCGTGTAGTACGCCGGGTCCTGCTCGAAAACCATGCGCCCGATCAGCGGCAGCAGCGCCAGCGGCAGGAAGAAGAACAAGGCCGGCCGGTGGGTGGCGTATAGCGTCAGCGAGCCAAAGGCCACGCCGAGGCTCACCGCCACCAGCACGAGCTGCTGGCTCGGCGTATCAGGCGCGAAGAACAGCACGCCGGCAATGCCCCACAGCGAGCCTGCGGTGGCGGACAACGCCACCCAGCGCCCGGACCAGGCTTTGACGCGGGTCACGGTGTCGGTGGCACGTGAAAAGGCGCGCGCCACGCGCAGCCGCAACAGCGACTCGACCAGCATGGCAATGAACCAGGCGACCAGCAGGTTCTGGTTCTGTGTCTGCCAGAACGAGGCAACGATCGCAAAGCCGCCCACGATGCTGCCCAGCACCGACTGCGGCACCTGGCGATACACCGAGGCAATCACGCCCGCCAGGATCTTGTCCTGGCGCAGCTCGCGCGACTCGTTGTCGATGCCAAAGCGGGTTAACGGTCCTGTCATGGTTCGCGATCATAGGCGGCGCAGCAACAACCCGCACCGCGTGGTGACCTTCCTTTCAGCACGTTTCTGGTAGTTCCGCGCGCCCGCCCCTCTGACGAGGGCTGGGCGCTGATCGCGTCGCCGTTTGGCCGACCAAGAGAGCGTGTCGGACGGCCGTGCTACGCCGAGCGCAGCGAAATGCGCTGCCGCGTTGGTGTTGCAGCCCCAAAACACAGCGGGCTGTGGCAGCGCTCAACCGTGCATGCGTCGTTTCCAACGCCCCGCCCCCGGACTGTCGTTGGCAGCCGGGCATGCCGCTATCGGTGGATCCTTTGCAGCCGCGAGCGTGGAGCGCGACGGGACGGCACACACGCCAGGGCTTGTTGCAGCGAGCGGCCATGACCCTGTGATAGCCTGACCGCCGCTGTTGCGTTGACCTATTGGGCTGACCTATTGGGCTGACCTATTGCGCTGACCCTTTGCGCTGATCTTTTCCCCTGACCGTCAGTACTCTCTCTTAAGAAACACCTCGCAAGTGGTTGATTTGCAAAGTAGGTTTCAGGCGGTTTGCGGGGCGGCGACGAGTTGCATGCCCAGCTTGCTGGCGCGC
>JBIIZX010000235.1:0-5803 GCA_044346055.1 Burkholderiaceae bacterium
CTCGGTTGTCTGCAGGCCTCGTTCTCCTCTGACAACGCGCGTAAGCACGTGGCCGCTGACCTCATACTGGTGAAATGTCCGGGCTAGATCAGTCGTCACCCAACGGTATCGCTCTTGCCCGATCTTGGCGATTGCCAACGCGCAATGTTGCCCACTCGTCAGTAGGTCGGCTGCCCCGCGCAGTCGGAGGCTCGGCGGCTTACGTGCGGCGACGATCACAACACGAATCGGAAGAATCTGTTCGCAGGAGAGCATCGCCCTGCTAGGAACTGCTTGAACGGTCCGATGTTGGACCCGCACTTGGCGTGCGTTGAAGGAGGCCGGCCAGCTGGTCGGGTCGGCCTCCCGCTTTCTACAGTGCGTCGTTCAGCGAGACGCCAATGCCGATCGTGTTCTGATTCCAGTTGTAGTCGATCAGGCTCTCGCCATAGCCGGTAGTGGCCTGCACGTAGATGCGCAGTGGCCCGAGCACTTTCGGCGTGGTCCAGCCGACTTGCCCGAATCCCTTGCCCGAGCCGATGTTGCCGCGCACGGTGCCGGTGAAACTATGGCCGCGCCAACGGTACAGCGCGCCGATTTCGGCGTGTCCCAGGTACTTCGTGATCTCGGGGTTGTCGTCGTCTTTAGCGTCCTCGCTCAGCCGATGCCACGCACGCGCGGTGATCAGCAGGTTTTCGCTTTCAAGCGAGGTTTCTGCGATCAGCCGGTTCCAGCTACGCGACAAGATATCCGAGCGGCCGTTGGATTGGTGGTTGAAGCCAAACTTCACCACCCCGAGCCGCAGACCCAAGGGCAATTGCACGTCGGTGCGCATGGTTCCGAAGATCTCGGGCATGTAGTTGGTGTCGCGGAACGGCCGCGACGTGTCGCCGGAGTACACCTGCCAGTTGCTCTGCTGCGTGTAGGCGAACCACAGGCCATAGCGCGTGTCCTCTGTCGTCCACACGCGGCCTTTGAAGCTGACCTGGAACTTCGCCTCGACATTCTCGTAAGTGGGATCCTTGCCGGCCGCCGCGAAACAGCGGCTTGAACGGCTCAACGTTGGCGTTGTCGGTATAGCGTCCGACAAGGATGTAGTTGCTGCGATAGAAACTGATGTCGTAGCGCGAGGCATTCGGCCCGGAGGCCCACATCGTATCGATCATCGATTCGCGCGGGGCAGTGGCCGCGGTCGTGCCGGCGCTGCCTGCGGTTGCAGCGGGGGCTGCTGCCGCGCGCCCTGTCACACGGTCGTAACAGGCCACCCGCTCGGCCACTGACTCGATCCGGTGACACTCGGCGCCGGACTGCGCCAGCGCCGAAGCGGCGAAGCTTGAAGCGAGCAAGCTCACGGCAATGCCCAGGAACAGGTGTCGCATAAGAAAAATTCCCTGGAACAAATAGGGCTCTGTTGAAATTTGAGTGGGTGCCAATATTTCACGATGCGGCAAGCGGTGCGCGTGACCATCCAAGAGGGAACGGCCGTTGGCTTGCATGGCCGCGCCCACAAAGTGCCGCGGGCACGGCCATTTCAGAGCGTATTTGCCGTGTCACGGCGTCAAGGGTTCGCTTCGCCGCGCGTTCGCGCGCCCTTGACCCCGCGCCCCGGCGCGGCCCCTCCAAAGCGACCGGCGGCGCCCGGTAGTCCCACAGTCACCCACTCGAAATTCAAGAGAGGCACAAATAGTGTCTAGAACCGCGCGAATCGACTGTTCGCGGATTCTTTGCGATCAGCCTGCGTGATACTAACCGAGGTTCAATTGCCACCACCTACTCCTGCGGGACAACTGCCTGCCGTCCGCTCGACTGCCATCAGGCTTTCAGTTCTCTCGCAAGCACGGCGCTTCAACCTAGGCTTGTAGATCGTTGACGAGAGACTGTCACTTGTGAGGGCGGCAGCGCTCGCTTACCCTTGCGCGCCGCGCCTGCTGCCACGCATCCGGACGCGTCGCATCCACCCCCTGCACTCCCTCCGCCTACGCCCCGGTCCTCATGCTCGAAGCGATCGATCTCGAATGCCAGCGCGGCGATCGGATGCTGTTCACGGGCCTCAGTTTCCAGGCCGAGCCCGGCACCTGCCTGCATATCGCAGGCGCCAACGGGGCAGGCAAGACCAGCCTGCAGCGCATCCTTTGCGGCCTCTTGCTGCCCACGTTGGGCGAGATCCGCTGGCGTGGCGAGCCGATCCGCAAGCTGCGCGAGGAGTATTGGCAGGCGCTCGCCTACGTCGGCCACCTCAATGGTGTGAAGGACGATCTGTCGGCCGAGGAGAACGTGTTCTTTGCCGCGGGCCTGGCCGGTCGCGCCACCACGGCCGGTCAGGCGCGTGCTGCGCTTGGTGAAGTAGGGCTCAAGGGCTTCGAGGACCTGCAGGTGCGCAAGCTGTCGCAGGGGCAGAAGCGCCGGGTCGCACTGGCGCAGCTTTTTCTCGCACAAGAGGCGCCGCTGTGGATCCTCGACGAGCCGTTCACCGCGCTGGATGTGCGCGGCGTGGCGCGCCTGGCGCAGTTGATCGGCGAGCAGCAGGCGCGCGGCGGCATCGTCGTGCTTACCACCCACCAGGACGCACCGCTGCCGGGCAAGGTGCAGCGGCTCGACCTCGGCGGGCATTCGATGGTGCTTGAAGGTGGCGGGGAAGGCAGCGCGGAAGTCGGCGCAGAAGTCGGCGCAGAACGCAGCGCTGAAAGCGGCGGGGAGAGCGGCGCATGACCACGCTGGCCACGGTCCTGCGGCGTGATCTGTTGCTGGCGCTGCGCCAGCGCGGCGACATCGTCAACACGCTGCTGTTTTTCCTGGTGGTGATCACCATGGTGCCGCTGGGCGTGGGGCCGGAGCTGGAAACACTGAAGCGCATTGCCCCAGGGGTGATCTGGGTGGCCGCGCTGCTGGCTGCCATCCTGTCGCTCAATCGCCTGTTTGCCAATGACCATGCCGACGGCACGCTGGAGCAGATGCTGCTCACCGGCGAGCCGCTGGCGCTGATCGTGCTCGCCAAGTGCCTGGCGCACTGGCTGGTGACCGGGCTGCCGATCACGCTGATGACCCTGCTGCTTGGGGTCATGTTCAGCCTTCCGGCCGATGCCATCGGCATCCTGATGCTGTCCCTCCTGATCGGCACTCCCGCGTTATCCCTGATTGGAGCGGTCGGTGCGGCGCTGACGCTCGGCTTGCGCGGCGGCGGCGTGCTGATCACGCTGCTGGTGCTGCCGCTGTATGTGCCGGTGCTGATCTTTGGCGCTGGCGGGGTGGAGGCTGTGGCCGGCGGCCTGTCCCCGCAGGGTCATCTGTTGGTTCTAGGCGCTTTGAGCATGGGCGCGACCGTACTTGCACCATGGGCAATCGCGGCGGGACTGCGGATTTCTATGGAATGATCGCGGTCAAACGGGCCGTTACAAGGCTAGTTACAGTCCCGGTCTGAACATGCCGGACGCAGCGCGGGGAGCGCGGGCGCCGGCCACCGAGGTCGCTGCAGGCAGAGCTGGTCGGCTTGCAGCGTGATCCGGACAACAAAGAGCGTCGATGAACACCGCTACTGCGCGCCCCTCGCCCGATTCTGGCGGGTTCAACCTGTTTCGCTATGCCGCGCCGCATCTGTTTTATCCGCTGGCCGGAAAGCTCGTCGTGCTCTTTGGCGTCATCGCGGCGCTACTGACGGCCATTGGCCTCTACATCGGCTTCTTCGTCGCGCCCACCGACGCGCAGCAGGGCGACTCGTATCGCATCATCTTCATCCACGTGCCCTCGGCCTGGATGGCGATGTTCCTGTATCTGGCCATGGCCTTCTGGGCGTGCGTGGGACTGGTATTCAACACGCGCCTGTCGATGATCATGGCCAATGCAATTGCCCCCACCGGCGCGCTGATGGCCTTTGTTGCGCTGTGGACTGGCGCCTTCTGGGGCCGCCCCACCTGGGGCGCCTACTGGGTGTGGGACGCTCGACTGACCTCCACCCTGATCCTGCTGTTTCTCTATCTGGGCTATATGGCGCTGCAGGCCGCCATCGACGACACCCGCCGCGCCGACAAGGCCAGCGCCGTGCTCGCGCTGGTGGGCGTGGTCAACGTGCCGATCATCTATTTCTCGGTCAAATGGTGGAACACGCTGCACCAGGGCGCCTCGGTCAAGGCCACGGGTAGCTCGATGGCCAGCACCATGCTCACCGCCATGCTGATCATGGTGTTCGCCTTCTGGGCGCTGGCCATTGCCATCGCGCTCTACCGGGCACGCGTGCTGATTCTCGAGCGCGAGAAAAGGGCGCAGTGGGTGCAGGAGCTTGTCGCGAGCGGCCGCGCCTAGCGCGGCCGACGGCGACAAGCATGACGAATGAAGAATGACGGCGGCTGCGCCGCCTATGAGGCGCGCAGAGCGCGCCGGGGTTTGGAGTCATAGGCGCCGCAAGGCGCCGTCAGGACGCGCAAGCGTCCTCATAGACCGCGCAAGCGGTCGTCATGCAGTTGAAGCGGTTGTCATGGGGTCAAGAGATGCAGTGGGGCAGTGTCGAGAATTTCTTTGAAATGGGCGGCTACGGGTTCTATGTGTGGACCTCGTACGGCGTGTGCCTGGCCGTGATCGTGGCCGATATCGTCAGCGCGCGGCTGCGCCGCAAGCGCGCGCTGGCTGACGTTGCGCAAGAGGGTCGGCTGGCACAGCAGCGGGCCGCTGTCGGGAGGACCGCATGAAACCGCGTCACAAGCGCTTTGCATTGATCGCTGGCGGCATTGCCGTGCTGGCCGTGGCCACCACGTTGATCCTCAATGCGTTCAACGACAATCTCGTGTTCTTCTTCTCGCCCTCGGACGTGGCCTCCGCCAAGGCGCCGCGCGACCGCACCTTTCGCATCGGCGGGCTGGTGGAGCAGGGCAGCGTCAAGCGCGACGGCATTGTCGTGAACTTCCGCGTCACCGACACCGCGCACACCATCAACGTCAGCTACCAGGGCATCCTCCCGGACCTGTTCCGCGAGGGCCAGGGCGTGGTGGCCAACGGCAAGCTCGGCACAGACGGCGTGTTCCGCGCCAGCGAAGTGCTCGCCAAGCACGACGAGAACTACATGCCCCCCGAGGCTGCGCACGCCGTGGAGCAGGCCAACAAGGCCGGCAAGTCGATGCACGGCGGCGATACCTACGGCGGCAAGGCCAAATGACGATTGACACGGCCATGACGAATGACGCGGCCGATGGCCGCTATGACGGCGCTGGCGCGCCTATGACCGACAAGTGCGCGGCAACGCCGCGCTCATAGGCCGCGCCAGCGGCCGTCATCGGCTGCGCAAGCAGCCAATCATCTTCATGGGTTGAACAATGATTCCTGAACTCGGCCACTTCGCGATGATCCTTGCGCTTCTGCTGGCGCTGATCCAGGGGGTGCTCGGCATCGCCGGTGCGCATCGCGGCGTGCGCGAATGGATGGCGGTGGCGCGGCCGGCGGCCATCGGCCAATTTGTCTTTGTCGCCATCGCCTGGTTGTGTCTGGTCTACGCGTTCGTCACCAGCGACTTCAGTGTCATCAACGTGGCGCAGAACTCCAATACCTTGCTGCCCACCTGGTACAAGGTGGCCGCCTCCTGGGGCTCGCACGAAGGCTCGCTGCTGCTGTGGGTGTTCATGCTGTCAGGCTGGGGCATGGCGGTGGCCGTGTTCAGCCGTCATCTGCCCGAGGAGATGGCGGCGCGCGTGCTCGGCGTGATGGGCCTGGTCGCGGTCGGCTTCATCCTGTTCATGATCGCCACCTCCGATCCGTTTGATCGATTGTTCCCGGCAGCCATGGAAGGGCGCGACCTGAATCCGCTGCTGCAGGACCCGGGCATGGTGTTCCACCCGCCGCT
>JBIIZX010000236.1:0-5786 GCA_044346055.1 Burkholderiaceae bacterium
CGAGCCCATGCCTGGTGTTCGTACAGCGTCTGGCGACGGGCATACAGGGTGCGCAGGCTGGCGATGCTCACAGCCGAGGTCTGAAACGCCTCGCAAACGATACGCAGCAGCGTCTTGGGCACGGATGCAAACCGGTCCATCGGGTGGCCGCTGGCCCGCAGGAAGAGCATCTGGATGGCCGCCGCGACCCGGCGATCGTGGCGGAACCGCTCGGCCACTGCGGCGATGTCGTCCGCGCTCAGGCAAAACGATTGCTGGACGTCGAATTCCGACAGCCTCGTTGGCAGGTTCTCGGCGCCGATGAAGCGCTTGGCGAAGGACACGGTGACACCCTTCGGGCAGTCGAAACCGCCAATCTACCTGGGTCAGGCTCGGCCCGAATCCCTACCTGCCCAGGCGCCGTACAGGGCCGTCAATGGCCTGGGCAGCGGCCACCGTGTCAATTTGCTGGAAAGATACGATTACCCCATGACGCGCAAGACGAGCCCTTGCTCGATGGTGTGGTGGTAAACACGGGCTTGAGCATGGAAGCCTTGAAGAGCCCGGCGCCTTGCCAGTCGCCAACCATCGCTTCGCCGAAACCGCGTATGTTTGCACCTGAGCTGGGAGGGACAACAGGGTGCCAGCCTGCTATGGCAGGCTCGGCCTTGCACTTCACCTTGAGACGCGCGCGAGACCCCAATCGGTCATCGTTGCGCCCGCCGACCGACGATGACGGCCTTCCCGTTACTGTCCCCCCTTGGCAGATCAATGCGCTCGATCGACCAGCGCCAGGCGGCTCCCACCTCAGGTACTCCCGCATTCAGGCCAGCCGCGTGCTCAAGCACAGCGGCCTGGCGCGTGAAAGCGATCTCCACGCGCGCCAGCGCCTCGCTCGCAACGTAGTCGACCCTGACCACGCGCAAGCCCTCGACCTCGACGGCCTCCAGGGCACTCAGCAGCAGCGGCCATGGTGTCGCATGTTGAATGAGCATCTCACGCGCGCTCGCGTCGTAGGGCGGAGCTGGCGCAGCTGCAGGCAGTTGCGGCGCGCTGGCGGCCATGGAGGCTGCCTTCATCGATGCGAGTTCGACACGTATGCTGTCGGCGCGCCGTTGGCTCATCGTCACGTCCCACGCCAACCCGCCCGCTAGCGCGAACAACGCCACGAGCAACCACCACCATCGCCGATCAAGTGCAAAGCGCTTCGCGAAGTCCGCATGCACACGCCTCATGCTGCCACTTCCCCGCTCGATTCATTCAACCAGCGAACTTCTGGCAAGCCTTGCGCCAGGGAAGCCCGCACTTCAGCGGCAAGTACCTGGTCTACACCCAATCCCGTCGATGCGCGAAGGCGTCGCAACAACAGAAGGGAGTTTGCCGCGTCGGGTGCCGGCGCATAGGTGGCGGCAAAGGTGACCTGCTTCCCTCGGAACGCCAGCACCGTGAGCGCGTCGGCGTCGCGGCCACAAAGCAACAGCGCCTGCTCTTTCTCAAATGCCGCGTCGTCAACCGCTCGCGCCCACACGGGCCGAATCGAGGCGACACGCAATCGGGCCACCCTTGCGTGGGCGTGCAATGCATCGAGCAATGACTGCTCGACGGCGGTGGCCAGAACCGGGCCGTCTGCAGGATCAGTTTCGAGGAACACCTCACAGGGTCCCGACAAGCCGCAGGCGGCCGGCGCCAGTGCCGCCGCCGCTGCGCACGCCTCCCGCCAGCCCTTCAGCCCCGATACGGGCCCGAACAAGAACGGGCGGGCGAGCGCACCCGACAACCAGACGTGAACCGGCCGCTTCCACCATCGCCGGCCACTTTCCTGGCGACTGCGCATGAGCGCATCAATGGCCGCGGCAGGGTCGCGGCCCTCGAGCGACAACGTGAGGTGCGTGGTCATGCAGGCCGCCCCACCACGCGGCGCACCTCATCCAGGGTCGTCAGGCCCGCGGCCACGCAGGCCGCCGCACGCGTCACCAATGGCGCGACACCCCGAGCGACGGTATGTGCCTTGAGTGCTGACAGAGGCGCACCCTCCGTGGCCAGGTCGCGCAGCACATCGTCGACCTCATGTACCTCGGCCACGACGAATCGGCCGCGGTACCCGGTGCCGTGGCACTCGCTGCAGCCTTTCGCGTCGGTGATCTGCTCCACGCCGGGCACGCCAGCTGCTGCGAGCCAGGCTTGCTCGCTTGCCGTTGAAGCCCGCGCGACCGCGCAATGCGGACACAGGCGACGCATCAAACGCTGCACGACGATGCCGTTGAGCGCCGACATGAAGCCGAACATGTCCATGCCGAAGTGCCGGAAGCGACCGATGATGTCGCTCACGCTGTTGGCATGCACGGTGGTGAAGACCAGGTGGCCGGTCAGTGCCGACTGAACGGCAATGTCGGCCGTCTCGCCATCGCGAATCTCACCCACCAGGATTCGGTCTGGATCGTGGCGCAGTATCGAGCGCAGCCCGCGCGCAAACGTCAGGCCCTTCTTCTCATTGACCGGAATCTGCAGGACCCCCGGCAACTCGTACTCCACCGGGTCCTCGATGGTGATGATCTTCTCTTGCCCCGTCTGGATTTCCGCCAGCGCGGCATAGACCGTCGTGGTCTTGCCACTGCCCGTGGGGCCGGTCACCAGCAGCATGCCGCTGGGCAACCGTGCCAGCTCGCGAATCCGCGCGGCATCGTCGGCCTCGAAGCCGAGCGCGTCGAGGGTCACGGCGCGGGCCGCACCGCGCAGCTGCGCCTTGTCCAGCAAGCGCAGCACCGCATCTTCGCCGTGCACACTGGGCATGATGGAGACGCGCACGTCCACGTCCGTGGACTCCGCACGCAGGCGGTAGCGCCCATCCTGCGGCAAGCGCCGCTCCGTGATGTCGAGCTTGGCCAGCACCTTGATGCGCGAGATCGTTTCCTCGGCCTGCAGCTGGCCGTCCATGCGCGCGAACGCCACCAGCACCCCGTCGAGCCTGTGCTTGACCGATACGCTGCTCGCGTCACACTCGAAGTGCACATCGCTGGCGCCAACCCGGTAGGCCGCGAGCATGGCCTGATCGACAAACTGCACGATCGGACCGTCCGCCGGCGCAGTCATCGGCTGCGCAGCAGCGCCCGGCGGGCGTGCCACACCTGCCGTGAGCCACTCGCCAAGGCGAGCACGCGTCACCGCAACGGGCGTAGGCGAAACGCCCGCCTCCCGTGGCAATCGCAGCAGCATGGCTTCGTCCCATGGATCCTCGGCGGCAGCCATCGCCCGACCATGCGCATCCTTGACCAGAACACAGCGTGCTGTACCCGCTTGCTCGCGAGTCCAGCGCGAGAAGTCCGCTTGCGCCGAGTCCTCCTGGAACCAACTCACGCCGCCAAAGGCCTGTAAGTCACGGCCCAGCTCCGCGGCATCGTGGCCTGCGCGCAGCATCACGTCGACCACCGAGCCGGCACCCGCAGCGCTTTGCTCGCGCGCGGCGCGCAAGGCCTTGCCGAAGTCGTCGGCCGTCACCGGCGGCCACCCAGGCTGTTGGCCATGTCGAAAATGGGCATGTACATCATGACGACGATGCCGCCGACCACCAGCGCAACAATGAGCAGCAGCAGGGGCTCGACAATTCGCGTGGCGCGTTCCACGAAGGTCGAGAAGCGCTCGGCGTGCCGGTCGGCGATGGTCTGCAGCACGGTGTCGAAAGCCCCGGTGCGTTCGCCCACGGCCAGCAGTCGTTCTGTCACGATCTCGGTCAGCCCGGCATTCGCGAACGCGGTCGATGCCGAGCGGCCGCGCGCGATGTCGGCTCGGGTCTGCCCCAGGCGAGTCTGCATGTGCGGGCCAAGTTCGAGCGCCTCGCCCACGGCCACGGCTTCGTCGATCGTGTAGCCGCCACGCACCATCAGGGCCAGCGACTGGTACAGCTTGGCCAGCCTGAAATGGTCCAGCTGACCCCGAAGCTCCTCGCTGCGCTCCACCAGCGCGGTGAAGGCACGCACCAGCCAGCCATCGCGGACTGCGACCACCAGCAACACGGCGAGCAGCAGGATGCCCAGGACCACCCACGCCAGGTGCTGCTGCAGCAAGCGGCTCAACCACAACACCACTTCGGTGGCCGTGCTCAGTCCGGCTTGCCGGTCGGCGTACATGCGTGAGAAGCGTGGGATCACGAAGAGCAACAGGAACAGCGTGATCGCCAAGCCCAGGCCCACCACTACGGCTGGATAGATGGCCGCGCTGACCGCCTGGCGGCGCAGGCGTTCGACCAGTTCCTCGTAACGCAAGTAGTCACCCAGCGCATCGACCAAGGTGCTGGTGCGCTCGCTGGCGATCACGCCGGCCACCAGCACTTGCGGGAAGCCACCGACCGTGACCATTGCGCGCGATAGAGACTGGCCCTGCAGCAGCGCGGCCAGCAGGCCGGCATGAACGCGGTCTCGAACGGCGTCATGACGCCCAGCCGCCAGGGTCTCGATGGCCTCCACCACGGTCATGCCGGAGCGCAGCAGGGTACGCAGCTCGCGGCACCACCAGGCCACGTCGAAGCGCGGTGCCGCTCGTGTGCTCCGCGTGGCTTGCACCGACAGGATCACATGCCCTTGCGCCATGACGCGACTGCGCGCTTCTGCCTCGCTGGCCACGTCGAGTTGTGCTTCGGCCACCGCATTCGTGCCAGGAGCCATGGAACGCACGAGGTAGCGCATGCTCGCCAAGCTCAGCGGTAGACATCGGCATCGTCGCCGCTGCCGCCCAATGCCCTGTCACGGCCGAAGCTGTAGAGGTCGTAGTCGCGGCCATTGGTGCCTGGCAGCCGGTACTGGTAAGCGCTGCCCCATGGGTCTGGAGGCACGTCACCCTGGAGGTAGGGGCCGCGCCACTTGGGCTCGTCGGGAGGCGCACTTGCCAGCGCCCGCAGTCCCACCGACGAACTGGGAAACCTGCCGGTATCAAAGCGATAGGCCTGCAATGCCTTGTCCAAGGCGTCAATCTGCGCACGTGCGGCGGTGACTTCGGACTTGGACACCTGCCCCAACAGGCGCGGTGCGACGATGCCGACCAGCAGCCCGATGATCAGGATCACCACCAGCAGCTCGAGCAATGTGAAACCGCGTCGAAATCGCATCACTCGATCCTTGCCACGAACTGCCATTCGGAATAGCGTGCCGCGGGCGCCAGCGTCACCGCACCCAGTTCCACCGGCGCTTGGCGCAGTGGCGCCAGCGCGCTTTGGCTGTAGACGCCGCGAATTCCACCATCCGGCGCACGAACCAGCCCCCACGGTTCCCCCGCGCCGACCGGATCGGCGTAGAGGGTGCGCAAATGGCGCACAGTGCCGACAAAGCGGGTGTCCGTCAGCAAGACATCGAGCGAAGGCGGAAAGCTCCTGGCCGAACCAGGCGACGCCTTGTAGTAGCGCGCGATCGCCTCGGCGTACAGCTGACCGATGCGCAGCAACTCATCCTCGCGTTCGCGTCGAGTCTCTTCGGCAAACAGCGGTCCGAGCGCCGCCAAGCCGATGCCGAGAACTGCGATCAGCGCCAGCACAATGACGTAGGTGAAGCCCCCATGCCCGCGATGGGTGCCGCGCTGACTACCAAGCCGCATAGGCGCTCCCATCGCGCGAGCGTCCCGGCGCTGCGCTGCGCACGTCCAGCACGCCTTTGGGTTGTCCTGGCGGGGACACGATGACCCAACTGTCGGTACGCTCGGTCATCGGATCCAGCGGCACTTCACGGATGTAGCGCTGGCGAACCAACTCGGCCAGCTCATCGGGGTAGCGACCGCGGTCGCCGCGGAATCGGTCCACCGCCTGGCGCAGCACGGCCAGGTTG
>JBIIZX010000237.1:0-5768 GCA_044346055.1 Burkholderiaceae bacterium
CGACGCTGATGTCGGTCACGCAGCGCCTGATCGCTGGAGAAATTCTCGATGCCTACCCAATCGCGCAGCACCAGTGCCTGCTCGATGTGGGCGGTGGCGAGGGCACCTTCCTCCTCGCCGCCGCTGCCCGTGCGCCGCAGTTGCGCCTGATGCTGTTTGATCTGCCCGCGGTCGCCGAGCGGGCACGCGAGCAGCTGGCAGAAGCGGGCGTGCAAGCGCGCGCGCAATGCTTCAGCGGCGACTTTCGCGCCAGCGGCCTGCCGCAGGGCGCGGACGTCGTCTCGCTGATTCGCGTGGCCTTCGATCACGACGACGCCACCGTGCTCGTCCTGCTGCGCGCCGCGCACGCGGCGCTGCCTGCGGGCGGCACGCTGCTGCTGGCCGAACCGATGGTCGTGCCGGGCCGCGACGAGCCCAGTGGTGCCGCGTACTTCGGCCTGTACTTGCTCGCGATGGGGCCAGGCCGTCCGCGTTCTGCCGAGCGCCTTGGTGCGCTCATCAAGGCGGCGGGCTTCACCGATGTGCAGCAGCGCAAGACCCGCACGCCGCTGCAGGTTGGCCTGCTGACGGCAACGAAAAGCAGCTGACCGTTCCGCCTTGTGGACATGCCGCAATTCTGTGACCTCTGTCTGCACAGCAACATCGAAAAGCGTCAGTTTAACTTGACACTTTTATGCGTCAGCGTAAATTGACGCTCAGCGGCACCGGGAGGAACCAGCAGGACGCCCGGCGCAATCAAGCAGCTAAGGCAAAGACTCGAAACACCAATGACAATGGACACCCTGGCCGTCGTGCTTGAAGCGCCTGAGCACCTCGTGCTCAGCAAACTGGGTCTCACGCCACCAGGCGATGACGACGTTGTCGTAGACATTCATTACAGCGGGATCAGCACCGGCACAGAGAAGTTGCTTTGGTCGGGCCGCATGCCGCACTTCCCTGGCATGGGCTATCCGCTGGTCCCCGGTTATGAGTCGGTAGGGCAGGTGATCGAGGCGGGCCGCAACAGTGGCCGCCACGTCGGCGAAGCGGTGTTCGTGCCCGGCGCCCGTTGCTTCGGCGATGTGCGTGGCCTCTTTGGTGGTGCGGCCGCGCGTGTGGTCGCCCCCGGCGCCCGCGTGATTCCCATTGATGAATCAATCGGCGAGCGCGGCGTGCTGCTGGCGCTGGCAGCCACCGCGTATCACGCCGTGGCCAAGGGCGGCACGCGCGAGCAAATTGCGCTGCCCGATCTGATCGTCGGCCACGGTGTGCTTGGGCGCCTTTTGGCGCGCATGACTGTGATTGCCGGAGGCAAGCCCACGGTGTGGGAACTCGATCCGATTCGCGCACAAGGCGCGGACGGTTATCGCGTCGCCACGCCCGAAGGCGATGAGCGGCGTGACTACCGCAGCGTCTACGACGTCAGCGGCGATTCGAGCATCCTCGATCGCCTGGTTGCGCGCCTGGCCCCAGGTGGCGAGATCGTTCTGGCCGGCTTCTACGTCGAGCCGCTGGCGTTCAACTTTGCGCCCGCGTTCATGCGTGAAGCGCAGATCAGGGTGGCCGCGGAATGGAAGCGGCCCGACATGCTGGCCGTCAAGCAACTGATCGAGACCGGTCAGCTGTCACTCGACGGACTCATCACACATCACCAGGAAGCGCGCGCAGCCGATGCGGCCTATCGCACGGCGTTCTCGGACGCGCACTGCCTGAAAATGGTTCTCGACTGGAGAGGCACGCATGCAAAACAATGAGGCGCGCTCCATGGCGCAAGTTCAGATCATGCGTCTGCAATTGAAAGCCGAAGCGGCGATCGAGCCTGATCCCGTCATCGGCGGCCCCGTGACCAAGAAGACACAGGTCATCGCCATTTACGGCAAGGGCGGCATTGGCAAGAGCTTCACGCTCGCCAACCTCAGCTACATGATGGCGCAGCAGGGCAAGCGCGTGCTGCTGATCGGTTGCGATCCAAAGAGCGATACAACCAGCTTGCTGTTCGGCGGCAAGGCCTGCCCGACCATCATCGAGACTTCAAGCCGCAAGAAGCTGGCCGGCGAGAACGTCGCCATCGGCGATGTGTGCTTCATGCGCGATGGCGTGTTCGCCATGGAACTGGGCGGCCCCGAAGTGGGGCGCGGCTGCGGTGGGCGCGGAATCATCCACGGCTTCGAGACGCTCGAGAAACTCGGCTTCCATGACTGGGGCTTCGACTACGTGCTGCTCGACTTCCTGGGCGACGTGGTGTGTGGCGGCTTTGGCCTGCCGATCGCCCGTGACATGTGCCAGAAGGTGATCGTGGTCGGCTCCAACGACCTGCAGTCACTGTATGTCGCAAACAATGTGTTCTCAGCGGTGGAGTACTTCCGCAAGCTCGGCGGCAACGTCGGCGTGGCGGGGCTGGTCGTCAACAAGGACGACGGCACCGGCGAGGCCGCGGCCTTTGCCAAGGCCGCCGGCATCCCGGTGCTCGCATCGATCCCGGCCAACGAAGACATCCGCCGCAAGAGCGCCAATTACGAAATCATTGGCCGCCCCGAAAGCCAGTGGGGCCCGTTGTTTGCGCAGCTGGCGCAGGCCGTGGCCGATGCGCAGCCGCAGCAGCCCAAGCCGCTGACGCAAGACGGTCTGCTGAATCTGTTCTCCAGCGACGTGACGGGCCGCAATGTGGTGCTGCAGCCCGCCTCGGCCGCCGACATGCTCGGCCGCCCCGTGGTCGAGAAGAAGTCCCTTGAAGTCATCTACGACAACGTCTAGACCACGATGACCACCAGTTTTTCGAATACGCGCCACGCCGCCGTCTTCTCCTCCACCTCTCCCCAGGGCGGCGAGGTTGTGTATGACGCGGCCGGATCCGCACCCCTCGACGGTCTGCCGCTCGGCATCGCTGTTGGTGGAACCGGTCGCGATTTTTCTTCGCAGGACCCAGCTGCCAGTGCCAGTCGCGTGATCCCGATCGTTGCCGCGGGTCCCGAGACTGCACTGCCCAGCGACGGCCACGGGTGTCACGCTGGCCGCGACGAAATGCTGAAGGCCGCCCAGGCGGGCGCCAACGGTGAAGTGATGCAGCGCTACGCGGCCGACTATCCGGTCGACCCCCAGCGCGGCCCGCACGACCAGCCGCAGAGCATGTGCCCGGCCTTTGGGTCGTTGCGCGTGGGCCTGCGGATGCGCCGCACCGCGACCATCCTGTCGGGCTCGGCCTGCTGCGTCTACGGCCTCACCTTCACCTCGCATTTCTATGGCGCACGCCGCAGCGTCGGCTACGTGCCGTTTAACAGCGAGACGCTGGTGACGGGCAAGCTGTTCGAGGACATCCGCGAGGCGGTCTACAAGACGGCCGATCCCGCCAAGTACGACACGATTGTCGTCACCAACCTGTGCGTGCCCAGTGCCTCGGGCGTGCCGCTGCGTCTGCTGCCGAAGGAAATCAACGGCGTGCGCATCGTTGGCATCGACGTGCCTGGCTTTGGCGTGCCGACCCATGCCGAGGCCAAGGACGTACTGGCCGGCGCCATGCTCGCCTATGCGCGCGGCGAGGCCGAAGCCGGTCCGGTGGCAGCCCCGCGCACCGGTGTGAGCAAGCTGCCGACGGTGACGCTGCTGGGTGAGATGTTCCCGGCCGACCCTGTGGGCATCGGCATGATGCTCGAGCCGCTCGGCCTGGCCGCCGGTCCCGTGGTGCCGACGCGCGAGTGGCGCGAGTTGTATGCGGCGCTCGACTGCGCGGTGGTCGCGGCGATGCATCCGTTCTACACCGCCAGCATTCGCGAGTTCGATGCCGCCGGTCGCAGCATCGTCGGTTCGGCCCCCGTGGGCCATGATGGCACCGCTGCCTGGCTCGATGCCATCGGTCGCGCCACCGGCATCGCGCAAGCCAAGGTCGATGCAGTCAAGAACAAGCTTTTGCCCGGCATTCGCGGCGCGCTCGCTGCCAAGCCGATCAAGGGCCGCATCACGCTGTCGGGCTACGAAGGTTCGGAGCTGCTGGTCGCGCGACTGCTGATCGAGAGCGGCGCCGATGTGCGCTACGTCGGCACGGCCTGCCCGCGCACGCCGTGGTCGTCTGCTGATCTTGAATGGCTAGAAGCGCATGGCGCCAGGGTGAAGTTCCGCGCTTCGCTCGAAGACGATCTGGCGGCGTTCAACGAATTCGAGCCTGAGCTGGCCATTGGCACCACGCCGGTCGTGCAGTACGCCAAGAGCCGCGCCACACCGGCGCTGTACTTCACCAATCTCATTTCAGCGCGCCCGCTGATGGGTCCGGCCGGTGCCGGCTCTCTGGCGCAGGTGGTCAACGCCGCGCTCGCAGCGCAAGGCCGCTTTGACCAGATGAAGGCGTTCTTCGGCGAGGCGGGCGAGGGTGCCGCGGCCGGCGTGTTCCACGACGGCACGACAGTGCCCAAGGACCGGCCCGAGTTCCGCTCCTACTACCGGCGCCAGCTCGAGAAGGCTGCCAAGAAGCGCAAGGCGGAGGAGATGGTATGAGCCGTCGCCCCTTCTGCTGGCACGTCGTCCCCGCGAAGGCGGGGACCCAGTGTCTTTGCAAAGAGCTGACGACGCTGGATTCCCGCCTGCGCGGGAGTGACGGCGATTCGATTGAGGATGCCGCATGCTGATCCTCGACCACGACCGCGCTGGCGGCTATTGGGGCAGCGTCTACGTCTTCACGGCCATCAAGGGCCTGCAGGTGATCATCGACGGTCCGGTGGGCTGCGAGAACCTGCCTGTCACCTCGGTGCTGCATTACACCGACGCGCTGCCGCCGCATGAACTGCCGATCGTCGTCACCGGCCTCGGCGAAGAAGAGCTGGGCCAGAAGGGCACCGAAGGCGCGATGCGCCGTGCCCACAAGGTGCTCGATCCGGAACTGCCGGCAGTGGTCGTCACCGGCTCGATCGCCGAGATGATCGGCGGCGGCGTGACGCCCGAGGGCACCAATGTGCAGCGCTTTTTACCGCGCACGATCGACGAAGACCAGTGGCAAAGCGCCGACCGCGCGCTGCTGTGGCTGTGGCAGCAGTATGGACTGCGCCATGTGCCCGAGCGCAAGCGCAAGGATGACCGCAGTTCTCAAGACCGGCCGCGCGTAAACATCATCGGCCCAGCCTACGGCATGTTCAACATGCCGAGCGACCTGGCCGAGATCAAGCGGCTGGTCGAAGGCATCGGTTGCGAGATCAACATGGTGTTCCCGCTGGGCTCGCACCTGGCTGATGTGCAGCAGCTGGCCAATGCCGACGTCAACGTCTGCCTTTATCGCGAATACGGCCGGCTGCTGTGCGAGGCGCTCGAGCGCCCGTTCCTGCAGGCGCCGATCGGACTGCACAGCACCACCGCGTTCCTGCGCAAGCTGGCCGAGCTGACCGGCACCGACGCCGAGCCGTTCATCGAGCGCGAGAAGCACACCACCGTGAAGCCGCTGTGGGACCTGTGGCGCTCGGTCACGCAGGACTTCTTTGGCACCGCGAGCTTTGGCATCCACGCCAACGAGACCTACGCGCGCGGCTTGCGGCATTTCCTTGAGGACGAACTGGGCTTGCCGTGCAACTTCGCGTTTGCACGCCGCCCCGGCGCCAAGCCCGACAACGATGCCGTGCGAGAGGCGATCAAGACCCGTACGCCGCTCGTGATCTTTGGTTCCTACAACGAGCGCATGTATCTCGCCGAGATTGGTGGCCGCGCGGTGTACATCCCCGCCAGCTTCCCGGGCGCGATCATTCGCCGCCATACCGGCACGCCGTTCATGGGCTACGCCGGTGCCACCTACGTCGTGCAGGAAGTGTGCAATG